>CANFGS010000012.1 GCA_947446595.1 Neisseriaceae bacterium
AATTGAAAACAGCCTAAATAACAGACCAAGAAAAGCACTTAAATTTAGAACCCCTAATGAGGTTGTAAATAAGTATTTGCAACGTATTTCAGTAAATATTGCTAAACGAAAAAAAATGGCTGTTGCATTTCATGCTTGAATCTACAATTAATCTTTAAAATTTCACCACCTAGTTATCCCTTAAAGTGATAAAATAACGCACATTAATATATTTAATTAGGTGAGTAAATGTTTAAACCAGCAGAAAATTTTGAAGAACTGTTTTCTAACCTTGCTAAAAATAGTCAAAGTTGGTTCACAAGTCTATTAGGACAACAGGCTCATACAAAGCCAAATACTACAACATTTATTGATATGTATAAACAGTTTTTTGATAATACCAAGTCATTTCTGAATTATCAACAAAACTTCTATCAAGAACAAATTAATATGTGGCAGTCATTCTTTAAGCTTGAACGTGATCATGTTGCTAAAGAAGTGTCAAAGCCACTTGATAAACGTTTCTCTGATCCTGAGTGGGAGACAAATCCTTTTTTTGCATATTTAAAACAAAGCTACATCAATATGTCTAGTTATCTGGTGGATTTTGTAGCAAAATCTGATATGGATGCTGAAACTAAACTACGCATGAAGTTTTTTATCAATCAATATTTAGATGCAATATCTCCAAGTAATTTCGCACTTACTAATCCAGAAGTTATTAAAGCTGTAGTTGAAACTAATGGTATGTCATTAGTTGATGGTATGAAAAACATGGTTGAAGACATCAATAACGGCTATATTACGATGACTGATGAGTCAAGATTCGCGGTTGGTGAAAATCTAGCTGTTACCGTTGGGAAGGTTATCTTTAAAAATGAATTGATTGAGTTAATTGAGTATAAGCCATCAACTGCTAAAGTACATGAAACTCCACTACTAATTGTACCGCCATGTATTAATAAATATTACATTCTAGATTTACAACAAAGTAATTCAATGGTTAAATATCTAGTTGATCAAGGTTATACTGTGTTTTTGGTATCTTGGAAATCTGCGGATAAAGATATGAGAGCCTTTCGTTGGGAAGAGTATGCCAATCTTGGAGTTATTAAGTCTATAGAAGTTATCCGTGAGATTAGCGGACAAAATAAAATTAATACCCTTGGTTATTGCGTTGGAGGAATTATCCTGACAACGGCTTGTTTATTATTAAAATCACGTAAACTTGATTGGATAAATTCATTGTCGCATATGACTGTTATGCTTGATCATGAAGAGCCTGGTGATATTAAGTTTTTCCTAGATAGTGACTTAATGAAACTAAAAGAAACCAAAACAAGTGGTGGCGGGATTATGTCTGGGCGTATTATATCTCAAACTTTCTCAGCTCTTAGAGCTAATGAATTAATATGGAATTACTGGATAAATAATTATTTACTTGGAAAAACACCACAGCCATTTGATATATTGTATTGGAATAATGATGCTGTTGATTTACCAGTACTGATGCACTCATTTTTACTAACTAGATTGTATCTCAATAATGATTTAGTTAAAGATAAATTAATAATTGATGGTGTTAAGATGGATCCAAGCAAACTTGATTACCCATCTTATTTATTTGCTGCCCAAAAGGATCATATTGTACCTTGGACGTCTGCTTATAAAACTACTAATTACTTTAAGGGTAACGTGCGTTTTGTACTTGGAGCCTCAGGTCATACAGCTGGTGTAGTAAATCCAGTTAGTAGTGATAAACGTAATTACTGGGTAAATGATAATTTGGCTAAAAGTTCGGATGAATGGTTTAAAAATGCTAAAGAAATGCCAGGTAGTTGGTGGAAAGACTTTAGTGCTTGGTTAGCGCCATTATCAGGCAAAGAAATAGTAGCTAAAAAAACCTTAGGTAGTAAAGTTTATAAACCTATAGTTGATGCCCCTGGTGATTATGTTAAGGCTCGAGCATTACCTATTGTTGCAGCGGATGCTTTATAGAATTTATTTATTAGGAGTTAGAATATGAGAAATGTGGTGATTGTTGCTGCTAAAAGAACTGCAGTTGGTAGTTTTTTAGGAAGTTTATCAAAGACTCCTGCACCTGAACTTGGTGCTGTTGTGATTAAGGCTCTATTAGAAGAGACTAAAGTAAAACCTGAACAGGTTTCAGAAGTTATTATGGGACAAATTTTAACTGCCGGAGCAGGGCAAAATCCAGCACGTCAAGCTGCTTTAAAAGCTGGTTTACCTAAAGAAACTCCCGCATTGACTATAAATCAAGTATGTGGCTCAGGGCTTAAATCAACTCATCTAGCGGCTCAAGCTATTGCTTGTGGTGATGCTGAGATTGTAATTGCTGGTGGACAAGAAAACATGTCGTTATCACCGCATATTATGCTGGGATCTCGTGATGGTACAAAGATGGGTAATATTACTATGCTTGATTCTATGGTATTTGATGCACTAACTGATGTATATAATAAATATCATATGGGGGTTACTGCAGAAAATGTCGCGGAGAAATACAATATAACTCGTGAAGATCAGGATAAATTTGCCGTTAGCTCACAAAATAAAGCAGAAAAAGCTCAGCTATCTGGTAAATTCGATGCAGAAATAGTGCCCGTTATGGTTCCACAACGAAAAGGTGATCCGATTAGTTTTCAAAAAGATGAGTTTATCAAATCAGGTGTTGTATATGAAGCTTTGGCTAAACTAAAACCAGCATTTAAAAAAGAAAATGGTACTGTTACTGCAGGTAATGCTTCAGGTATTAATGATGGAGCTGCTGCAGTGTTAATGATGAGTGAAGATAAGGCCAAAGAGCTTGGATTGACACCTATAGCTTATGTAAAAGCTTACGCCTCAGCAGGGCTTGAGCCAGAACTAATGGGTATGGGTCCCGTTTATGCTACTAAAAAAGTTTTAGCTCGTGCTAACTGGACTATCAATGATTTGGATCTAATCGAAGCTAATGAAGCATTTGCTTCCCAAGCGGTTGCAGTTAATAAAGAGCTTGGATGGGATACTAATAAAGTAAATGTTAATGGTGGAGCTATTGCAATAGGTCACCCAGTTGGTGCGTCTGGCTGTAGGATTTTAGTTAGTTTATTACATGAAATGGTTAGAACTGAAGCTAAAAAAGGCTTGGCAGCTTTATGTATTGGTGGTGGCATGGGAGTAGCTCTTGCCGTAGAGAGAAAGTGGTAATGACAAAAATATTAACTATGGGGGATGACATTAAATGGCGTATGTAATTACTGAGAGTTGCATTAAATGTAAATACACTGATTGTGTAGATGTATGTCCGGTAGATTGCTTTCGTGAGGGCCCTAATTTCCTAGTGATTGACCCTGATGAGTGTATTGATTGTACATTATGTGTTGCTGAATGTCCAGTTGATGCTATCTTTCCTGAAGATGAAGTACCTGAAGACCAGCAAGATTTTATTCACTTGAATGATGTTTTGTCCAAACATGCTAATTGGAAACCTATTGTATCTAAGAAAGATGCGCCATTTGACGCTGATGAGTGGGCAAAAATAAAAGAAAAACGTCATTTGCTTGAGCGAAATGGAGCTTAACAATTTATAAATGGTGCCTGTAGGCATCATTTTTGATTTTGAAGATAAATGAAAAAACTTGATAATTTTCCAGCAAATTTACCAGTTGTAAGTACTGGTGGTATTGAAGCATATATAAGCTTTGTAAATACTATACCCCTATTAACTGACAAAGAAGAGTATGATTTGGCAGAGCAGTGGCGTAATGATGAGGATGTTGAAGCTGCGCGGTATCTGGTTTTATCTCATTTAAGGCTTGTAGTATCTATAGCACGTGGCTATATGGGATATGGTTTACCCTTAGCTGATATAATCCAAGAAGGTACTATAGGTCTAATGAAAGCGGTAAAAAGGTTTGATGCAAGACGCAATGTACGCTTAGTTACTTTTGCTATTCATTGGATTCGTGCTGAAATAAATGAATATGTGATAAAAAATTGGCGTATTGTTAGAACTGTAACCACAAAAAATCAGCGAAAGTTATTTTTTAACTTACGTTCACATAAAGAAGATATGGGCAACTTATCTGAGACTGAAGCTAATAAAATAGCTAAAGAACTAAATGTGACTCGAAATGATGTTGTTGATATGAATATGCGCCTAACTGGTGGTGATGTTAGTATATTACCTGAGAGTGGTGAAGGTTTTGCTCCAGTTGACTGGTTGCGGGATGAAGATCATACTCCTGAAATGATGATAGAGAAGAAAAGTCAAGATAAATTACATACTGATGGAATAGAAACTGCACTATCAGAGCTAGATGAGAGAAGTCAGGATATTATTAGATCCCGCTGGCTTAGTGAAGCGGGAAATGAATTAACACTCAGTGAATTAGCCGCAAAATATTCAGTATCGGCTGAAAGAATAAGGCAGATTGAAGTTAAAGCTATGGAAAAAATGAAACAATATTTGAGTAACTATCAAAGCCTTTTGTAATAATGAGATACTAAGATTATAATAAATATGCGAAAATTAATACTAATTATTTTAGGAAGCATGCTCCTGATGGTGGGGCATGCTTATGCTTTTACGCCATTTGTAGTAAAGAATATAAGAGTTAATGGTCTACAAAGAATCGAAGCTGGTACAATTTTTTCATATTTACCTGTTAAAGTTGGAGATTCAGTATCTCAAGCGACCGTTGATGATATTATAACCAAATTGTATGCGACTGGGTTTTTTAAAGATGTTCGTGTTGAAGAGCAATCAGATGTCTTAATTATTGATATTGTAGAGCGTCCTATTATTTCTGAATTAACTATAACAGGGGACAAAGCATTTGACCATGATTTATTAAAAAAGTCTCTTAAAGATAGTGGTTTGGCCGAAGGTGATATCTTTGATCAAAGCGTAATTGATGAGGCTATTTTAAGTCTTAGATCTGAATACTATAACCGAGGGCTTTATTCAGTTACTATTACCCCTGTAATTATTAAACTAGAGCGGAATCGAGTTTCAATAAGTATAAAAATCGTAGAGGGTGATCCAGCTAAAATTGCTTCAATAGTTTTTGTAGGCAATAAAGTATTTAGTGACAAAGTCCTTAATAACGAGATGTTTCTAAATACTGGTAATTGGCTTAGCTGGTGGCACAAAGATAATGATTATGTAAGTGATAAACTATCTGCGGATCTTGAAAAAATTCGAGTATACTATCAAGATCGTGGCTATATTAATTTTAAGATTAATTTTATCCAAGTTCAGCTAACTCCTGATAAAAAATCTGTCTATATAACCATTAATGTAATCGAAGGATCTAAATATAAAGTAAAAAGTGCCAAACTTGCAGGGGATGTAAAAAATGTTCCCCTAGCTGAGTTAGAACCATTGATTCTCTTAAAGCCAGGCAAAGTATTTGATCAGTCGGTACTTAACAAGACTGTTGATGATTTAAAGACTAAACTTGGGCATTATGGATATGCTCTAGCAAATGTAAACCCTGTACCTGAATTTAATGAAAAAGATAAAACGGTTAGTTTTACTTTTTTTATGGATACGGGTAAAAAAATCTATGTGCGTCAGATTAATATTAGTGGTAATCAAAAAACTCGTGATATTGTAGTTAGGCGTGAATTACGACAATCAGAGAATGCTCTATATGACTCTAGCGCAGTTAAGCGCTCAAAAGAACGCTTGAATCTACTTGGGTATTTTAAATCTGCAGATATAACACCTACACCAGTTCCTGGTGTTGGGGATGATGTTGACTTGAATGTTAATGTTGAAGAAACTAATACTGGGAGTATAAATTTTGGGGTTGGGTATGCCCAAGGTCAAGGCGTACTATTAAATGGTTCGATTTCGCAATCAAATTTATTTGGTTCTGGTAAATCTGCATCATTAAGTGCTTCTACCAGTGCATTAAATCAAAGTGTTTCATTATCTTTCACAGATCCATATTATAAGCCCAATGCTACAAGTCTTGGTTATGATATTTATGATAATTTATATACACCAAATCAAGCTGGTATTAGCCCGTACTCAACTCAAACAATTGGTGCGAGAGTTAGGGTTGGAGTGCCAGTATCAGAATTTGATAAAATTAATTTTAGTGCTGGGTTTGAAAATAATCACATTAATTTATCAAGTGCGAACGTACCGTTAAGATTTGTACAATTTAACAATCAATTTGGTAGTTCGGTAAATGCAGTTCCTGTGTCTGTTGGTTGGGTTAGAAATACTACTGATAGTACATTATGGCCTACATCTGGAGCACTTTATAACCAGACTGCAGATATTACTATGCCTTTGATTGGAGCTCAATATTATCGGTTTACTTCTCAAAATACTTGGTTTACATCTTTGGGTAATAGTGATTATGTTTGGCGTTCGAATGCACAATTTGGTACAATTAATGCCTATGGTGGTAGTACGGTACCTTTTTATCAAAATTATTTTCTAGGTGGTATCAACTCAATCCGAGGTTATTACATTGGTACTCTTGGGCCTAAAGATACAGATGGTTCATCACTTGGTGGGGTTAATGAAGTCGTTTGGACTAATGATATATTATTTCCTATGCCAGGGATTAAAGATCAGCACCTTGTGCGCCTGGGTATATTTTATGATATGGGTTCGCTATGGGGTGGGAATTCTTTTGGGCTGACTCCTGAGCAGTCATTTCGTGGTAGCTATGGCTTTGGTTTAACTTGGATTTCTCCGCTTGGGCCTATTAAACTAAGTTATGCCTTACCAATGTTTAGTCAACCAAATGACAATTTACAACCGTTTCAGTTTCAATTGGGTACATCTTTTTAATGGGTTATTTTTTAAGGGTATATATTATGCAACGCAAATTATTATTAATCAGTTTATTAGCAAGTTCAACATTAGCTTATGCATCTGACTTTAAATTAGGTTATGTTGATGTTAGTAAGATTTTCTCAACTTCAAAACCAGCTCTTGCAATGCAAGAGGCTTTAAAGACTAAGTTTGATCCACAACAAAAAAGTTTAAAAACTATGAATGATAAATTAGTTAGTGAACAAACTCAGATGCAAGCTATTATGAAAAAAGCTCCGAGTATGGATAAATTAACTACAACTGATCGTGCTAGTTTAGAAAAATTACAAACTACTTATCAAAAAGATCAGATGGATTTTCAACAAAAATATACTACTTTCCAGCAGTCAGCACAAAAAGCTCAAGATTTCGCTTCAGCTGCAGTATTGGGACGTGCTAATACTATCTTGAAAGATATTAGTGATAAAGATGATTTTGATTTGGTATTAACTTCAAATCAACTAGTATATGCAAAGCCTAAATATGACTTGACAGATAGAGTTATAGCTGAACTAAATAAAGTAAACAGTGCGGAATTAATCAAACAGTTAGATAATGTTGAAAAACAGCCTATGAATTCACAAATGACTACTACAGGTTTGACAGCGCCAACAACCAAGTAAGTTCTTGGTTTCAAATTTGTTCTAATTATGAAAGTTATATAAATGCAATATAAATTATCTGAGTTGATTGCTAAATTTGGTGGTATCCTTAAGGGGGAAGATGTTACTGTTACATCTATTATGCCAACTGATAAGGCATTACCTGGTGAGATTACTTTTTTTAGTGATAAAAAATTTGCTAAAGAATTACCTATGTGCAAGGCAAGTGCGATTATTATGAAAGAGGCGGATCTTGATAAGATAGACCTTCCTGCTATAATATCTGATGACCCTTATCTATATTTTGCAAAAGTAAGCAGTCTATTTAATCCATTACCGCAGTTAGCTAGAGGGGTCAGTGAGACTAGTTTTGTTGATGTAACTGCAACTATTGGTAATAATTGTGCTATATCACAAAATGTAGTAATTGGAAAAAAATCAGTAATTGGCAATAATACGCAAGTATACCCCAATAGTGTTATTGGAGAGAATGTAGTTATTGGTGATAATGTTACTATTTATCCTAATGTAACGATTTATGCTAATGTTAAAATTGGTAATAATTGTATTATTCATAGTGGAGTAATTATTGGGGCTGATGGTTTTGGATATGCTCCTGACAATAAAAAAGAACGCCATAAAATCCCTCAAATAGGAGGGGTTTGTATTGGGAGCAATGTTGAAATTGGAGCTAATACTACTATAGATGGTGGAACTTTTGGTCCGACAACAATTGAAAATGGTGTAGTAATTGATAACTTAGTACAAATTGCCCATAATGTTAAAATAGGTGCCCATAGTGTAATTGCTGCTCAAGTTGGTATAGCTGGTTCTAGCGTTATTGGGAAATACTGTATTTTGGCTGGTAGTGCTGGGATTGCTGATCATATTAATATATGTGATCATACTGTAATTGGTGCCTATACTGGAATTGGTAAAAGTATCACTACTCCAGACTTATATATGGCAGCATATCCATTTAGTAATTATAAGGATTATGCCAAAAATGCTGTACATATTAGACATTTAAATGAAATGCAGCAAAGATTAAAAGATTTAGAAAAACAATTTGAGCAAATACAAGGAGACGCAAATGTTCATGCCAAAACCTGAAATGCCAATTAATATCAATGAGATTATGAAGCAGATACCGCATCGTTATCCATTTTTATTAGTTGATAGAGTTCTTGATGTAGAACCTGGTAAAAATATTAAAGTACTAAAAAATGTAACTATGAATGAACATCATTTTATTGGTCATTTTCCAGATTATCCAGTTATGCCTGGGGTATTGATTATTGAAGCATTAGCACAAACTGCCGGGATATTGTGTGCTTTATCATTTGGTCCTAGAAAAGAGTCTGAGATTTACTTCTTTGCAGGTATTGATAATTGTAGATTTAAGCGTCAGGTAATTCCTGGGGATTCTTTGATTCTTGAAGCGGAAATGGTAGCTATGAAACGTGGAATTGGAAAATACAAGGTACGTGCATTGGTAGATGATCAAGTTGCTGCTGAAGCAGAGTTATTGATAATTAAAAAAGAGGTATAAAAATGGCAAAAATTCATGCAACAGCAATAGTGGATAAAAGTGCTCAATTGCACGAAAGTGTAGAAGTTGGAGCCTATTCAATAATTGGACCTAATGTAGTAATTGGTGAAAACACTACAGTATCTAATCATGTTGGAATTAAAGGGCATACAACTATTGGTAAAAACAACTCAATTTATCAATTTGCATCAATTGGTGAAGCACCTCAAGATAAGAAATATCATGGTGAACCAACTAAATTAATCATTGGGGACGATAATATTATTCGTGAATTCTCAACGCTACATTTAGGTACAACTACTGGTACTGGAATTACCAAAATTGGAAATAATAATATGTTTATGGCATATTCACATATTGCCCATGATTGTGTTGTAGGTAATAATATTATATTTGCTAATAGCGTTGCTCTAGGTGGCCATGTTCATGTTAAGGATTGGGCTATTCTTGGTGGTTATTCGTTAGTACACCAATTTACTATTATTGGTGAACATTCTATGACTGCAGGAGCTACCGGTGTTGCACAAGATGTACCTCCATATGTAATGGCTTTTGGATATAGGGCAGAACCAAAAGGTATAAACGTAGAGGGTTTAAAACGCCGTGGGTTTTCAACTCATCAGATAGAAAATATCAAACATGCATATAAAATACTATTTAGAAATGGTTTATCTTATAAGGAAGCTAGAGGGTATATAGCTGAATTAGCAGTTGAACAAAAAGAGCTACAAGTATTTGTAGATTTTTTTGAACAATCTACTCGTGGTATTATACGCTAAATGCTAAAAGTTGCTATTATCGCTGGAGAGCCATCTGGTGATATGTTAGCTGCACGACTAATTCATGAGTTGCAATCTAAGGCTCAAGTAGAGTTTATTGGTATTGGTGGTGAATTGATGAAATTAGAAGGATTTCATTCATCATACAATATGGAAATACTGTCAGTTGGTGGTTATGGTCTTGATGTACTTAAGGCCATCCCCAAAATCTTATCTATTCGTCTAAAAATAATAAAACAAATTATCGATTTCAAACCAGATGTATTTATTGGAGTTGATGCTCCAGATTTTAATTTCTATGTAGAAAAAAAACTCAAACAAAATGGAATTAAAACAGTGCATTATGTAAGCCCTACTATCTGGGCTTGGCGTTATAATCGAATCTTTAAAATCAAAAAATCTACCGATTTGATGTTATGTTTGTTTCCTATGGAAGAAGCGCTATATAGAAAAGAAAATATCAAAGCTAAATATATTGGGCATCACTTAGCTGATCAGATTGAGATGGATATTGATACGAATTACTATAAAACCAAACTAAATTTAAGTGGCACTGTATTTTGTGTGCTTTTTGGTAGTCGTAAGAGTGAGATTAATAGCTTTGCTAAGATTTTCATTGAAACTTGTAACCTAATTCATAAAACGATACCCGATGCTGTATTTGTTTGTCCAATGGTAAATAAGTCCCTGCATGATTTATTTTTAGAAGTTCTAGAGGCAGTAAATGTTGATTTTAAGTATCAAGTATTGATAAATCAAACCGGAGATGCTATTAAAGCAAGTGATATGGTGTTAGCTAAAAGCGGTACTGTAACACTAGAAGTTGCACTATGTAAGAAGCCAATAATTATTAGTTATAAAGTATCTAAGTTTACTGAATGGTTATTAAAGAAGCGCCTCTATATTAAATTCGTTGGACTACCTAATATTTTATTAAATGAAGAAGTAGCCCCTGAACTGTTGCAAGATGATGCTAATCCAGAAAATTTAGCAGCAAATTTTGTAGCCTTATATAATAACAAATCCCGCCAAAAATATATGATAGATAAATTCTATTTCCTACATCAAACTCTAGCAAGAAATGCAAGTGTAGAAGGTGCTAATGCAATTCTTGAATTAATCAATTAAAAAATCATCTTGAAAAATCTGAACTCATCCATATATATACTCTAGTATCAAACAATTTTGTGAAAGGTAAATTATGAGTGATGAGAAAACAACTCACGATAACATGGATAATGAGCTTCTAAATGAAGATGAAATGAACACTGAGTCTTCTGAGAAAGCTGAGATAGAAGCAACTAACACTGATGAAGATCGTTTGGCACACTTAGAACAACAAGTTGTCGAATTAAATGACAAATATGTTCGTTCACAAGCAGAAATGCAAAATCTTCATAGACGAAACCTTGATGAACAGAAAAAAACTCGTGAATATGCTATTAGTAGCTTTGCTAAGGAGTTAGTTGCGGTAAAAGACTATCTGGAAATGGCATTGAAAGATGAAACTGGCAATTTTGAAATGCTAAAGATGGGTGTTGATCTAACATTGAAACAATTGGTTCAAGTTTTTGAAGGTCAAAAGATTATAGAAATTACTCCTAAAGCTGGAGATAAACTAGATCCGCATAAACACCAAGCAATGAATACAGTTGAGAGTGAAGGACAAGAGCCAAATACTATCGTATCAGTTATGCAAAAAGGTTATGTATTACATGATAGAGTTTTGCGCCCTGCGATGGTGACTGTTGCAAAATAAATAAATATTAATACTTGAAAAATAACAATTAAACCTTACTTTATATATTAGTCAATTTTAGAGGACAAAAATTATGGGAAAAATTATCGGGATAGATTTGGGTACAACCAATTCATGTGTGTCGGTTATCGAAAATGGACAACCAAAAGTAATAGAAAATGCCGAAGGTGGTAGAACTACTCCTTCAATTATCGCTTATACTAAAGATGGCGAAATTTTGGTAGGTGCTCCTGCTAAGCGTCAAGCTGTTACGAATCCAAGAAACACAATTTATGCTTCAAAGCGTCTAATTGGGCGTCGTTTTGAAGAAAAAGAAGTACAAAAAGATATTAATCTAATGCCATATAGCATTGTTAAAGCTAGTAATGGTGATGCTTGGATTAAAGTTGATGAAGAAGAATTAGCTCCTCCTCAAATATCTGCTGAAATTCTTAAGAAGATGAAAAAAACTGCAGAAGACTATCTAGGTGAAGCGGTAACAGAAGCTGTTATTACAGTTCCTGCTTACTTTAATGATAGCCAACGTCAAGCAACTAAAGATGCGGGACGTATTGCTGGACTTGATGTAAAACGTATCATCAATGAGCCAACTGCTGCTGCACTTGCTTTTGGATTGTCTAAAAAAGCCGGACACGATCGTAAGATTGCGGTATATGACTTAGGTGGTGGTACCTTTGATATTTCTATTATTGAAATTGCTGATGTGGATGGTGAGAGTCAATTTGAAGTACTATCTACTAATGGTGACACATTCTTAGGTGGTGAAGATTTTGACCAACGCTTGATTGATCATATTATTACTGAGTTCCAAAAAGAGCAGGGTATTGATCTTAAAAAAGATGTTATGGCATTACAACGTCTAAAAGATGCTGCAGAAAAAGCTAAGATTGAGTTATCTTCATCACAACAAACTGAAATTAACTTACCATATATTACTATGGATGCTAGTGGGCCTAAACATTTGGTTATGAAATTAACTCGTTCCAAACTTGAGTCTTTGGTTGATGAGTTAGTAGAGCGTACGATTGAGCCATGCCGTATTGCTATGAAAGATGCGGGCGTTAAACCTGAAGATATTAGTGATGTAATTTTGGTTGGTGGTCAAACTCGTATGCCAAAAGTGCAAGAGAAAGTAAAAGAATTCTTTGGAAAAGAGCCAAGAAAAGATGTGAATCCTGATGAAGCTGTAGCTGTTGGCGCGGCTATTCAAGGTTCAGTTCTGTCTGGAGACCGTAAAGACGTACTATTACTTGATGTAACGCCATTATCTCTTGGTATTGAGACTATGGGTAGTGTTATGACTAAGCTTATTAATAAGAATACTACTATTCCTACTAAAGCTTCTCAAGTATTCTCAACGGCAGAAGATAATCAAACAGCGGTGACAATACATGTACTTCAAGGTGAGCGTCAAGTAGCTAGTGGTAATAAGAGTTTGGGACAATTTAATCTAACAGATATTCCTCCTGCTTCTCGTGGTATGCCACAAATTGAAGTTACATTTGATATTGATGCCAATGGTATCTTACATGTATCAGCTAAAGATAAAGCAACTGGTAAAGAGAATAAGATTACTATTCAAGCAAGTTCTGGTTTATCTGAAGATGAGATTCAGCAAATGGTTAAAGATGCTGAAGCTCATGCGGATGAAGATAAGAAAATTACTGAATTAGTAGCTGCTAGAAATAGTGCTGATGCTATGGTACATTCAGTTAAGAAATCATTAACTGAACATGGTGATAAAATTGATGCTAGTGAGAAAGAAAAAATCGAAGCAGCAATTAGTGCTGTAGAAGAAGCATTGAAATCTGATGATAAAGCTAATATTGAAGCTAAAGTAAATGAACTTATGACAGCTTCACAAAAAATTGGCGAAATGGCGTATAAGGATATGCAAGGTGCAGCTGATGCAGGATCTAGTAATCATGAAGAACAACCATCTTCAGCAAACGCTAAAGATGATGTTATTGATGCTGAATATACAGAGGGCACTGATAAGAAGTAATTTTACTTAGTGTACTAAAAAACCTGAGGATACTTACCTCAGGTTTTTTTATGTTTAATCAATTTTTTTTGGGGCTTTAGGTGCTTTGGATTTATTTAATTTATGTGTAATTAAAACAACTATTGCTGCAATACTAACCCCAACTAGCGTATCTAAGCCACGCGCTTCGGTAATTAAAATTCCTTGAGGATCGATTATATTTAACGAAATTGTAATCATTGCGGTTAGAAAAAATGCGTATGCCCCATAATGCTTGGCAAGTGAGGTTACCATCAAAAAATTAATTGGCAATAATAAGAGTGTAAGCAATAATTTGTCATGAATAAAGTATATTAAAATTAAAGCAAGTATACTTCCTAATAATGTTCCGGCAAAACGATATTTCATACGCTCCCAAGCAAAGTCATTATCAATTTTTAAGACAATCAAGGTAGTCATGGGCACACAGTAGGCCTGGTTAAAGTGAAAAAGAATTGCTAATAAATAACCTCCTAAAACTGCTATTGAAAGACGAATTGCAAAACTCCAATGGGTTTTATTGAAGTTAAAAAGTGTTTTGCTTTCTTCGTAATCTGTGTTTTTCAAATCATAATATAAACTATGTATATATCCACTTAGTGTCATAATTACTCCCCCAAAAATGAAAGCTATACCGTACCCGATACTACCTTCAAATGTTGTAGGAAAATTAGATCCAATAATAAAAATTGATGCTGTAAATAGGATTGTATTTGCAGGTAAACTTTTGGCGCTACTACTAAGGGCAACCAAAAGCATAAATAGCATTATTCCTATAGACATTAACCAGATATTTTGACTTGCCATACTGCCAAGAATTAATGCTACACCGCTCGAGAAGCTCATCAATAAACCAAATGATATACGGCGTTTGGTTGAATACTTAATTCCGATAGTTTCGATAAGTCCAACTATAAAAACAGCAATGGCTGCACAAATAAAAGCTGGATGATACCCAGGTATATATAGATATGCAAGATAACATAGAGTATTAAGAATACTTAGACGCAGTGCTAAGTGTCGGACATCTGTTTCAAAACTTATAAAATGCTTATATAAGTGTAGCATTTACATATCCTATACTTAGACAAGAATAAAGTCGGAACCTTTTCATAAGTGATTTCCTTAATAAAAATCAGTTGTATGAAATTATAGCACATATATTTAAGTGCGTTCTTATAAATACAAGGAAATTAACTATTGCTTTATGCTAATATATTTACCGTGAATACTAGAAATAATCTGATCTTTGAAAGATATATCATGAAATATAAAGCCCTGGTAACTGCGTATTTGGAGTTTAAAGATATCTTATGGTTAGACTAAATAAACATCTAAAAGACCTTGGCATTTGTTCGAGGCGCCAAGCTGATGAATTTATTGCGAATGGCTATGTTTTAGTTAATGGGCAAGTAGTTACTGAAATGGGTTTCAGAGTTAACCCTGATAATGATGTAGTTACTGTAACAGCTAAAGTAGATGAAGCGATATCTGAGTTTCGATATATTTTACTCAATAAACCAGTTGGTTATGTTTGTAGTAAAAGCACTCTTGATGGTAAAAATATTTTTGAATTATTGCCAGATATCAAAAATCTTACTTATGCTGGACGGCTTGATAAAGATAGCCATGGCTTGCTGATACTCTCTAGTGATGGTAAGTTTGTATATAGCGTTGCCGCTAGTGAATTCCCCAAGGAGTATATGGTTAGAGTTAATAAGCCGATAACTAAAAACTTTCTGATACAACAAGGCAATGGTAGTATTAGACTAGATAATAAACAACTAAAACAAGCAATAGTCGAACAAGTAGATGATTTTACTTATAAAATCATTCTCACTGAAGGTGTAAACCGTCAAATAAGGCGTATGGCAGAAAATCAGGGGTATATAGTTACAGATTTAAAGCGCGTAAGAATCAATGAAATTACGGATACAAATCTTAAAATAGGTTCGTGGCGCGACTTAACAATTCAAGAGGTTGCAACCTTCTTATAATGATTTTCCTCCATTCTAAAAGTTTAGTAAGTGTAAATACTATTCGATTAAGTCTGGTTTTATATTATAATTCTTCCATAAGTGAACGTCAAAAGATAATATATGCAAAATACTATACGAATTATTACCAGAAATAGCGAATTAGCTCTGTGGCAAGCGCGTCATGTTGCACATAAAATAACTGAATTTTATCCGAAAATAACGACCCAAATAATCGGGATAACTACCGAAGGTGATAGATTTTTGGATTCTAGTTTAGATAAGATTGGAGGCAAGGGTTTATTTATTAAGGAATTAGAGAGTTCACTATTAAAAAATGAAGCTGATATTGCTGTTCACTCTCTAAAAGATCTACCAGCAAACCTCAATTCTAGCTTTATTATAGCCTCAATTCTGGAGCGGGAAGAGTCATCAGATGTTTTAATTTCAAATAAATACCAAAGTATTGAAGATATGCCTAATGGTGCTGTAATAGGCACTTCTTCACTTAGACGCTCAAGTATTATAAACAAGCACTACCCCAAACTTCAAGTAAAACTCCTTCGTGGAAATATTATAACTAGAATCAAGAAACTTGATAATAACGAATATGATGCAATTATATTAGCTAGTGCCGGGGTAAAAAGATTAGGATTAATTAGTCGGATAAAACAATATTTATCCAAAGATATCTTTATTCCATCAATAGGGCAGGGAGCCCTCGCAATTGAAACGCTTCAAAATAATTACTTTATGGTTGAATTATTAAGTAAACTTACACATCAAAAAACATTTATAGAAGTCTCTTGTGAACGTGAAGTTGGGAGAGTTCTAGAAGCTAGTTGTAGTGTTCCAATTGGTGTTCATGCAATAATTCAAAATCATAGTTTAAAATTAGATGCTATAATATTGGATAAAGAAACTGGTTGTTGTGTAAGCTCAGCAATAATCGGTGAAGCTAAAGATTATATTACATTAGCTAGATCTTCTGCGAGTGAGCTCATAGACAATGGGGCACTTAATATTTTGAAAAAGTATAAATAGTATGTATTTAGTTTGTTGTCCAAATCTACATGTACAGTCTGTGATTGATGGCTTAGCTTCAATCCATGTCACTGGTATAGAACTAAATCTTATGGACATTGAATTTGATAGTCACAACCATATTTTTGTAGAACAAAATTTGAATCAATTTGATTATGTCATTATTCCATCCCCAACAGTTATTGATTATCTTAAAGATGTTATTAAATTAGCCAAAAAACCAACTTTTATTACAGTTGGCCCAGCTAGTGCAGCCAAACTATCCAAACTTACTGATAAAGAAGTTATCTATCCAACACTTGGAGCTGGAGGGGCAGCATTATTTAATGAAAAGCTTCTTGATTTAGATCTGCAAAATAAAATGGTTTTGGTAATTAAGGGTGATGGTGGTAGTGAACAGCTCTTTTTAAATATGGCAAGACATAATATCAAATGGACAACTATTGATATATACAAGAGAATAAAGCACCCAATCGATCCTGATGAGTTTAAAAAAATGCTCCTAATAGATGGGGTTAAAGGTATAATAATTACCAGTGGTAGTTTGGTAGAATGGTTATTTGAGCAAGCCAAAATCTCCAACTGTGTAGAATTATTAAGAAATTGCTTATTTTTGACTATGCACTCTAGAATAGAGAAAAAATTAATTGAACTTGGTGCATTCAAAATATTGCTATCAGAAAGAACTGATAGAAAATCTATAATTGAACTAATCAAAGGTTTAAAATGACTAATACAGTAAAATCAAGTAAATTAGGGCTTTTAGCATTATCTATAATCACCATTGGTGGACTTCTATATTTGTCTTATAATCAAGTAAACTCTAATAAAGCACTTAAAACCCAAATTGAAATGCTAAAAGCTAGTA
Organism: Neisseriaceae bacterium; assembly: GCA_947446595.1. Taxonomy (GTDB): domain Bacteria; phylum Pseudomonadota; class Gammaproteobacteria; order Burkholderiales; family UBA11063; genus Aquella. The sequence continues at coordinate 17,427 of CANFGS010000012.1, forward strand.
ATAATGCTCAAGATAAAGCAAATCAGATTATACAAAGTGAGTTTAGTAATTCGATAAGTAAAATAGATAATCAAGTAGCTAGCTTATCTGGCAAACAAAATAGCGTGATTATATTTCAATTGAATCAACTAATTAGCCTAGCAAATCAAGGTCTTATTGTATATGGTGATATTAAAGGTAGTATTCGTATATTAAATTATGCTAAAGAAATGCTTGATGGTAATAATGATCCAATCTTTACAGGTGTTAAATTCGCTATTACTAGTGATGTTACCAAATTACAATCGCGCCCCAAAGTTGATAGTGTAATTATTAATGGTGAATTAGATAGTTTGGCATCAGTATTATCTAATATGAGTTTAGCTAAAGAATCTGAGCCAAATGCTATTACTAGAGATACTAAATTAAAGCAGTTTTGGTCAAATATTAAAGAGAGCCTGTTAGGTTTAATTAAGGTAAAACATGTTAGTGCCATTGATCTTGACAGGTCCTTGCCTATAGCTATAGATGATATAAAAATGGATATTCTAGGGGCTAAATTAGCAGTTTTACAACATGATGAAGTAAGCTTTGAATACAATCTTAAGATGGCACGCCAAATTCTTGGTTTAAGTTTTGCTAATTATACTGGTTTCAAAGAAATTGATGCTAAACTTGAAGCTTTGCAAAAAATCAATATAAGTAATACAACTGCTGATATTGATGCAACAATTAAAGAATTAAATAAACTAAATAATCTAAAATAATAATATACCTAAAGTGGATCATAAATACAATGTTACGTCAAACTAAATTTGCTACTAAAAATAGAACTACAATATTACCGGATACATCGGCACGACTAATCAACGATTTTACAGCGGTGCTTTTATTTGCATTTGCTTTGGTATTAGGCGGAATGTTATTTACTTATTCAGTTAATGATCCATCATGGTTTAGAAGCTCTGATTCTAATATAATTAATAATAAATTTGGACTTTTAGGTTCTTATACGGCAGATATAATCTTCTCGATATTTGGTCGCTCGGGGTGGTGGTTATTTATTGGTGTTTTCTATCTAGGTTATCGTAAGATTATTAGAAGTAGTATTACTACTGGTAATTGGTATATTATTTTTCAGATTGTAAGCTTTATACTACTTTTGATTAGTTCAACTATTCTTGAATATTTAACATTATATTATTCTCCAAGTGCTACGTTACATAATGGTAATGGTGGTTTATTAGGAAAAATATTATATAACTATTTTGCTGGTCATTTTGGTTATCTTCAAACTACAATAGGAGTGTTTTTAACAACTATTACTTTTTTTGCCTGTACTTTTAGCGTGTCTTTACTTAATCTATCTGAGATAGTTGGTTTTGTTTTGGAGTATATGGTTGGTTTGGTAACGCGTTCTAAGGATGTTTTGCCAAATACTAAATTAAATACGAAACCACAGAGTATTATGGAAGTAACTTCAGATGATTTTAGTAGTCTTCTTGATAATAAAGAATCTAAGCTAGATAAGATGGTTAATAGACGTTTTGGAAAAGATTCAGAAAATAATATTCCATTTATAGTAGAAGATAGCAAAGAGCATGAAGAAGAGCTAGAGCTTGGTATAGAAGAGCCAAATGTTAAAATAACTAGAACGAGTAAAGCTCCGGTTCAGAGTCATTCTAATGGTGATTTACCTAGTACTTCATTACTAAATCCACCGGCATTGCAGTTAGAGACTGTTTCTGCTGAAACGCTAGAGTTTGTATCGATGTCGATAGAGAATAAATTATCTGAGTTTGGGGTTGAGGCTAAAATCACGAATGCCGAAAGTGGTCCAGTTATTACTAGGTATGAATTATTACCTTCGCGAGGAGTTAGAGGGGACAAAATTGTTGCCCTAGGTAAAGAAATAGCTCGTGGTTTGGCGCTTACTAATGTACGTATTGTTGAGACGATACCTGGTAAAAACTCAATGGGTATTGAAGTGCCTAATTTCAAGCGAAAAATCATATATTTGAAAGAGATTTTTGATTCCCCAGTTTATACTAATAGCCAAAGTAAACTAACTCTTGCTCTCGGCAAGGATATAGCAGGTAAAGTAGTAGTAACTGACCTTGCTAAAATGCCACATTTATTGGTAGCTGGTACTACTGGGTCTGGTAAATCAGTTGCGGTTAATGCAATGATATTATCAATACTCTTTCAAGCTACACCTGATGAAGTTAAATTTATCATGATTGATCCTAAAATGGTAGAATTATCTTTCTATCAGGATATTCCACATCTACTAGCACCAGTTGTAACAGATATGATGCAAGCAGCCAATGCTCTAAAATGGACGGTTGGTGAGATGGAGCGTAGGTATAAAGTCATGGCTAAGATTGGCTGTAAGAATATTAGTTCTTTTAATCAAAAAATTATTGATGCGGATAAAAGTAATAATCCAATTGCTAATCCATTCTCTCGTGATGATGCACCTGAATTTCTAGAAAAATGGCCATATATTGTGGTTATTATCGATGAGTTAGCTGATTTAATGATGGTAACTGGTAAAAAAATTGAGCAATATATTGCTCGTATTGCCCAAAAAGCACGTGCGGTAGGTATTCATTTGATAGTTGCTACTCAAAGACCCTCAGTTGATGTTATTACTGGGCTTATAAAAGCCAATATTCCAGCACGGATTTCATTCCAAGTATCAAGTAAAATTGATTCAAGAACTATTTTGGATCAAATGGGAGCTGAGACACTACTTGGTCAGGGTGATATGTTATTCTTACAACCAGGATCTGGATTTCCACAGCGTATTCATGGTGCTTTTGTAAATGATGATGAGTTAAATAAGGTGGTAGAATACCTAAAAACTACGGGTAGCCCAGAGTACGTGGAAGAAGTGTTAAATGGTGTAGCTGAGGGTGTTGAACTACCTGGATTTGAGGATGAGTCAAATAGTACTGACACTGAAAAAGATCCAATGTTTGATGAAGCGGTTAAATTTATTTATGATACCAAACGTTGTTCGATAAGTTCTTTACAAACTAGGTTTGGAATTGGGTATAATAGAGCTGCTAGAATAATGGCACATTTGGAAGATATTGGTATGGTTAAACGTACTGATAGAGGTGGTTTTGAATTAATTAGAAGGAGCGAAAATGATTAAAATTAATAAAGGTATTGCAATGTTAGCCTCTTTGATGTGGTTAAATGGTTGTGGTATGACTAATGCCCCAGTTGTTGGTAGTGGTAAAGTTAGTTATGGTGATACTAATGCGGTTGAGACTGTTAATACTGATTTTGGTTCGACTGACTTAAATATGGTAGCTCAAACTATGGCGGATGATTTGATCAAAACGGGAGCACTAAATGGTTGTAAAACATATACAGTATCAGCAGTTAGAAATAAGACTGATCAGTATATTGACACTGAGACTATTACTCAAAGTATCAAAACTCGTTTAATGAAGTCTAACCTAGTTACTTCTAAGTATGTATTATCACAAGCTCAAATGCAAAATCAAACTGATGAGTTATCACGTCAAAACAATAGCGTACTATATAAAGATGCAACTAAAATGGGTCAGATGAAATCTGCACAATGTAGACTTGACGGTTTTGTTAGTAGTATTAGTAAAACTAATGCTGATATGAAAGATGTCTTTTATCAATTTAATATGTCTTTAATTCAGGTTGATGAAGGCACTGAATTATGGGCAAATGAGAAACAAATTCGTAAAACTAAAGTAAATTAATCCTTATGCCATAGTGATCTATGGCATTTAATAGGTATTTATATGAAGAAGCTGGTGCTTTTTGTTTTAGCTATGTTGTATACAACGACTTCATTTGCTATTGCAAATATAGTTATGCCTGATCTGAAAATGGCAGGTGTTATTAGTGAAAGTGGCGAATCTAATACTATTTTACAGCATAGTGTTACTAATTCGATATCCAAATTTAGTGCTAATATAAGAGGTGCATTAATTAAAACTGGTAACTTTAGAGTAGTTGATATTCTTAATGAATCTAATGAAAATAATTATCTATTAGTTGGTGAGATAAATTATATTGGTGAGAATGAAGATAGCTATCCTATTAAAGATACTAACAATCTAACCAAGCAATATGTAGTTGAGGTTGAAGCGGATTTTAAATTAGTTAGGGTTAAAGATAATGTTATTATGGCTAATTTTAGTGCGACAGGTAGTAGTTCCGATGTCAAAATTGTATCATCAGTTAATAAATCAGATACAGGGTGGCATCATAATATTGGGGCATTAGTTCAAAATGCATCAATTGATTTAGCGTCTAATGTAGTTGATGAAATGAATACCCAATATAATTTTATGATAACTAATGAAAAAAAATCCAAATCTGAAAGTGTGGTAGTTACAGATGTTAAAGTTTACAACTAAAAAATATCTAGCTTTAGTTATATGTTTACTAGTTTTTGGATGTGCGAATAATCCACTTAGTTCATATTCAAGTAATATGACATCTACCATCACAAAGCTACAACAAGGTAATCTAAGTCAGTCAGAAGCTAAATTAACTAAGAGTAATAGCTTGTTGTATTATTTAGAGCATGGTACGCTTATGCGGATGTCGGTGAATTACTCACAAAGTAATAAAGACTTTACTAATGCACAGGGATTTATTGATGCATGGATTGATAGTTTCCATAATGGTACTTTGGGTAGCGCGAGTGATACTATGGAAGCAAGTCTTATTAATGATAAAGTACTTGATTATGTAGCTAAAGACTATGAAAAAGTAATGATACCAACTTACAAATCACTAAATTTTATGTCGTTAAATGATATTGATTCTTCACGAGTTGAGATTATGCGGATGTATAATCTTGAAGATATAATTCAAAATTATAGAGATAGTCAATACGCTAAAAGCGCTGAAGATGATAAAAGCACTCCCAAAGGATTTCCAAGCTATGATAAATTTCAAAGCGATAATCAAAACAAATATGATTTTGATGCTATAAATTCTCCTGAGGTTCTGGCTCTTAAAAATAGTTATCAAAATGCCTTTAGTCATTATTTAGCTGGGTTTATATTTGAAGCTCGAGGTGAGATGAGTTTGGCACGTCCTGGCTACGTTAGAGCAGGGCAATTAAATCCAAATAATAAGATGATTTCACAAGCTATAGCTAATATCGATACTAAAAACTTACCAGATAAGAATAGCACAGATTTATTATTGGTAGAAGAGGTTGGTCATGCTCCGGAATTAAAGTCAGTGCAGTTTAGTATACCATTTACTACAAATCGTGGACAAACTAGTTGTATAAATGCGGTTACTATTTCTTTTCCAGAGCTTGTATTAAGTAAAGAGAATTATAAAAATATTAATTTATCTGTAGATGGTGTAATAGAACAAACAACATTATTTACTGATTTTAATTTAATGGCGGCTCGTTATTTACATGATAATTTACCTAATATATTTTTAAGAAATATTATTAGGGCTGCCAAAGATATTACATTACAACAAACATCATGTAGTGCTGGTGGTAGTATTGGTAGCTTACTTGCTGTTGTTGGTGGCATAGTTCTTGGTTCTGCTGATGAGAGGACTTGGTCACTACTTCCAAGTGCTATTAATGTCAAACGTATGAGGCTTAAAAAGGGTCCGCATGTGATTAGAGTGACTAATAATGGCAGAATGCATGAAACTAAGGTTAATTTGACGGGTAATTATGCTATTTTAAGTTATCGAGTAATTGGTTCAGAAGTTTATTTTAGCAATTAGGGCATGGATCCCAAACTCTATACGAACAGCAAAATGTTTGTGTTTGGGATGACGAAGTGTAGATGTCGAAGCAGCAGTATAATCGTCATCGAAGCAGGAGCTTGGGATCCATGCACTTGCACCAAAAGTTTATATTTATTAAGGAGTAATATATGTTAAAAAAAGTTGTTATATCGGTTGGTTTGTTAGGAAGTCTGGTTGCTTGTGGAAGCACTAGTACGATTAAAAGTAAAACTGATGTTATTGGTGAAGTAAAAAATATCGAAATTACTGATTTACGCACCAAAAGAGTAAATGGTGTTTTTATAGCTCAGGCTACTATTATCAATGACTCAAATGATACACCACAAGATATTTACTATCGTTGTCATTTTTATGATTCAAATAAATTTGATTTAAGTGGACAAGTGCAATGGACACCATTACAGATTTATGGTGGACAGTCTCAAACTGTTGAGTGTTCTTCAAATTCAGATCAAGTTAGTGATTTTAGAGTTGAAATTAGTTCAACTGGTGCTAGTGTGAAAGTTTATAAATAATGTCTGAGACCAGATTCATTCCTTTTGCTCTTCCTGATATTGGGGAGGAAGAGATTGCGGCAGTTGTAAATACTCTGCGATCTGGTTGGGTTACAACTGGTCCATCGACATTAGAATTTGAAAAGAAGTTTGCTTCATACATTGGTGGCGGTGTTGATGCTATTGCGGTTAATTCAGCAACAGCAGGACTGCATCTCGCTCTTGAAGCATGCGGGATAAAAGAGGGGGACGAAGTAATAGTACCAACGCTTACTTTTACTGCAACTGCAGAAGTGGTTAGGTATTTGGGTGCTGACCCTATATTTGTTGATTGTGATTTAAATACATTGTGTCTTGATATTAGTCAAATAGAGAGTAAAATCACCAAAAAAACCAAAGCTATTATTCCGGTACATATTGGTGGATTGCCATGTGATATGGAAGCTATACTTACTATAGCCAAAAAACATAATCTTCGTGTGATAGAAGATGCTGCACATACTTGCCCAAGTAAAATTAATAATGTAATGATAGGGCAGCATGATAGTGATGCTATAGTATATAGTTTTTATGCTAATAAAACTATTACAACTGGTGAGGGCGGGATGATAGTTAGTAAAAACCCAGAAATTATTAAGCGTTGTAAAGTAATGAGGCTACATGGCATCAGTCGTGATGCTTTTGATAGATTTACTTCCAAAACTCCAGCTTGGTATTATGAGATTATTGCTCCGGGGTTTAAATACAACCTAAGTGATATAGCTAGTAGTATTGGTATTTGTCAGTTGGCTAAGGCTGATAAATTCCAGTTAATTCGCCAAAAAATAGCCCAAAGGTATTTAAGCGAACTAACAGATTTACCGCTTATTTTGCCACCTAATATTAAAAACTCTGCAACAGATTTGCATTCATGGCATTTATTTTGTTGCCAGTTAAATACTGATAAAATATCGCGGAATGACTTTATACAAATTATGAGTGATAAAGGTATTGGAACGTCAGTTCATTATATCCCTCTTCATATGCAGCCGTATTGGAAAGAGCGATATAGTTTGGAAGATGTTCATTTTCTGAATGCAACGAAATATTATAAAAATGCGGTATCTATTCCACTATATACCAAAATGACTGATGATGACCAAGCGTATGTTATTCATACTATCAAAGAAATACTTAGCTAATGCTAGTGAAGCGTTTTTTTGATATTGTTTTTTCTATGCTTGGCTTGATAATTCTTAGCCCATTTTTTATAATTATTGCAATTTTAATCAAATCTACCAGCCGTGGCGAAGTTTTTTTTAGGCAAACCCGTGTTGGCATTCATGGTAAATATTTTCGTATCCACAAATTTAGGACTATGGTAGTTAATGCAGAATCGCTAGGGCTTAAAATCACTGTTGGTGATGATGTTAGAATTACTTCTATTGGTAAATTTTTAAGAAAATATAAACTCGATGAGTTACCTCAGTTGATAGATGTTGTATTAGGTACTATGTCACTCGTGGGGCCACGCCCTGAAGTTCCTGAATATGTAGAGTTATACCCAGAAGAGGTAAAAAAAATAGTCTTGTCAGTTCGCCCAGGAATTACGGATTGGTCGTCTATTATCATGATTGATGAAAGCGAGCAATTAGCAAAAAATAGTGACCCTAAAACTAGCTATATCAATGATATTATGCCTAAAAAACTTGCCTACGCTGTAAAATATGTAAAAAATCGTTCTTTCTTTCAAGATTGTTTGATAATCCTTGCAACAATTAAAAACATAATCATCCGCCACAAATAATGTATTTGCTAAAATTGATAGAGTGATTTCTGATATAATATAGTGCTATATTATTACAACGATAGAATTATAAAAATGAAATCCCAGCTCCCTTTTGTTTTTGGTTTGAATTACTCTAGCTCTGGTTTTGAGATTAGAGAAAAACTGGCATTCTCACGTGAAGAAATACCATCAGTACTAAGTAGGCTTCAAAGTTCAGGTATTACTCGTGAGATTGTTATACTATCTACTTGTAATCGCACTGAGGTTTTTTGTATTACTCATGATATTGATTTTGTGATTAATGCTATTTGTGATATTAAAAATGTTTGCCCACGAACTCTAAAAAACCACTGTTATGTTTACTCGGGTGATGCGTGTGCTAACCATCTATTTCGTGTGGTATCAGGTCTTGAGTCTATGGTTTTGGGTGAAACTGAGATAGTTGCACAGGTAAAAGATGCTATTAATTTAGCAACTAATGCAAATAGTATAGGTACTATGTTACTTTCAGTATTTCAGATGGCTCTTGCTGTAGAGAAAGATGTTAGAAATGCTACCGAAATCAATAATATCGCAATATCAATGGGTCATGCCCTTGTAAATCTTGTGACGACTAGCTTTCCTAATTTAGAACAACAAAGTATTTTATTTATAGGTGCTGGAGATATGATGCAGCAGCTAGCACCACACTTTAAAAATATTAATCTAGCTAAAAAAACAATAATTAATCGTACATTAGACAAAGCTCGGCTATTATCAAATCGCTTAGATGCTGGGTATAATTCACTAGATAAACTGAGTGATATTGTTGAAGAATACTCGATAATTATAGCTTGTGCAGGTGGGACTGATACAATACTTAATGAAGAAATACTAAAAGCTAAAATAAATGGTAAAAACCTTTTGATAATTGATTTATCTATGCCTTTAATTACAAGTATTTCATTAAGAAATTACCCAAATATTACTGTTTTAACTATTGATGATATCGCCAAAATAGTTGATGTAGGGATTGAAAAGCGAAAACTAGCAGCCCTTGAAGCATCAAATATAATCGAATCTAAGGTAGTTGAATACCAGAACTGGTTAAAAAAACGTGGTTTGACACCAGTTATTAGAGCGCTTAGAGAAAATGCAGATGAAATCCGTCAAGAAGTTCTGAGTTATGCAGAAAAACAGTTAGAAAATGGTGAATCACCATACGATGTTCTAAGATCTCTATCAATTAAACTTACCAATAGATTAATTCACAGTCCAACTGTTAACTTGTGTTCAAGCGAAGATAAAAAGCAAGAAGAGATAGCTGGGCTTATAACTTACTTATATGATTTAGAAATACAGGCAAATTGAAATGAATAAAAGTGTATATGAAAAACTTGATAAATTAGAAAAACGGTTATTTGAGGTATCGGATTTATTGGTTCAGCCAGAAGTAACTAATAATATTGAAGAGTACAAAAAGTTAAATAAAGAATATTCTGATTTATCTCCTGTTGTTGCAGCTTTTAAGTCATTTGTCGCAGCAAATAATGACCTAGATACAGCACTGCTTTTATTATCTGATCCAGATATGAAGGATTTTGCGCAATTAGAACTAGATAGTGCAAAAGAAAAAATTGAAATTTTGGAGTTGGAAATCCAAAAACTTTTACTACCTAAAGACCCTAATGATGAAAAAAATATCTATCTTGAAATAAGAGCTGGTACTGGAGGAGATGAGTCAGCGCTATTTTCTGGGGATTTATTTAGAATGTACTCACGCTTTGCTGAGCGTAATAATTGGCAAATTGAAGTTATATCAGAGTCACCATCTGATATGGGTGGCTATAGGGAGATTATTGCTAGAATTATAGGGCAAGGTGCTTACTCTAAATTAAAATTTGAATCAGGTGCTCATAGAGTGCAACGTATCCCTGTTACTGAGTCGCAAGGGCGTATTCATACCTCAGCTTGTACCGTTGCTGTTATGCCGGAAACTGATGAGCTAGAGGCGGTTAAAATTAATCCAGCAGATCTAAAAGTAGATACATATCGTGCTTCAGGTGCTGGTGGACAACATATTAATAAAACAGATTCGGCTATTAGGATTACCCATCTACCAACTGGTATCGTTGTCGAATGTCAAGACGATAGATCTCAACATAAAAACCGTGCTCGAGCAATGTCATTACTTGCTACAAAAATAAATGATGTGCAAGAAGCAGCACAACAAGCTGAGTTATCAGCAGAGAGAAAAAGTTTAGTTGGAAGCGGTGATAGGTCAGAGAGAATTAGGACTTATAATTTTCCGCAAGGGCGTATGACTGATCATAGAATAAACCTTACATTATATAAACTAGAAATGATAATGGATGGTGATTTATATGAACTAACAGATGTATTAATGGCAGAACATCAAGCTAAATTATTGGCTCGTGTAGAGGGGGAGTAGATGATAGATAAAAAGATTATCAACCCTAAAGATATTGTTGCATATTTCGACTTTGATGGCACTATTACCAATCGCGATACATTTATACCATATTTATATTTTGTTGTTGGATTCAAGGGCTTTTTTGTTAATATTCACCGCTTGATTCCAATTACTATAATGTACCTATTTAAGATTATAACTAATGAAATGGCTAAAGAAAGAACGCTTAGTGTGCTTTTAAAAGGGTATTCTGAGGAATTGCTAAATAAAAAAGCTCGAGTATTTGCAAGAAAAACACTTGATAGCTATATAATGCCGAAGGTTTATTCCAAACTTGAGTATCATTTGGAACATGGGCATAGCGTTATTTTGGTCAGTGCTAATCTTGCTCTATATCTTAATTACTGGGCAAAGAGGCATAATATTGATCATGTAATTGCAACTGAGATTGAGTTTATTAATGATAAGTGTACGGGCAAGCTAAAAACTCGTAATTGCTATGGAGTACAGAAGGTTATTAGAATTACTGAGTTTTTGAAGACTAATAAATTTAGTTATAGTTATGGCTATGGTAATTCTCATGGTGATTATGAGCTTCTTAATTTTGTAAATGAGGGATATTTTGTAAATGGTGAAGAAATTACGCCGTGGGACAAAAGCTTGTAATGCAAGATATACTTCGTAATGGAATAATAGAGCTTGGATTAACTCCTGATGAAACTAAAATCGATAAACTATTGTCTTATATAGAGTTACTTAAAAAATGGAATAAAACCTATAGTCTAACAAGTGTTACTGATTTAGAGCAAATTATTATTTATCATTTGCTAGATGGCCTAACTACTATTTCGTATATTAATGAATTTAATTCAATAATTGACATAGGTAGTGGCATGGGTGTGCCTGGGGTTATAATTGCTATTTGGTGTCCTGATAAAAAAATCTCATTACTAGATAGTAATCATAAAAAAACTGCATTTTTAAAGCAGGTGGTTATTGAGCTTGGGTTATCAAATATAGATGTTATTTGTTCTAGGGTTGAGGACTATAATCCTATAGTACCTTATGACTTGGCTATATCGAGGGCTTTTAGTAGCGGTAAACTATTTATTGATTTAGCAAAGCATTTGGTTAATGGAGTGTTAATGCTTATGAAGAGCATTAAGATAGATAATGAAACTGATCAAATACTTAATTATAAGTATAATGTAATTGAACTAAATTTGCCATTTGGTGTTGATAAACGTTATTTGTTAGAGATAGAAATATAATGCAAGGAAAAATAATTGCGGTTGCTAATCAAAAAGGTGGTGTTGGTAAAACTACTACGGTAGTTAATCTAGCAACTAGTCTTGTGGGGCAAAGAAAAAAAGTACTAGTTATCGATCTTGATCCTCAAGGTAATGCTACAACAGGTAGTGGAGTTGAAAAGAATAAACTAAAACTATCAACCTATGATGTATTAATAAATGGAACAGACGTAGAGTCGTGTATAGTAAGGTCGAGAAGCTGTGGTTTTGATATACTTCCTAGTAATAGGAATCTAGCTGGTGCTGAAATTGAACTTGTGGAGTTTAAAAAACGTGAGTATCGTCTAAAGAAAGCTATTGCAACAGTTATTGATAAATACGATATTGTACTTATAGACTGCCCACCATCTCTTAGTTTGCTTACTATTAATGGACTTGCAGCAGCTAATTTTCTTTTAGTACCAATCCAGTGTGAGTATTATGCACTTGAAGGGCTTTCTGATTTATTAAATACGGTTGAGCGGATAAATTCGGCTATTAATCCAGAATTAGTGCTTTTAGGGTTAATTAGGACTATGTTTGATGGGCGAAACAATCTAGCAACGCAGGTGTCAGATGAGTTGATAAAACATTTTAGTACTAAGGTTTTTGCAACTGTTGTACCTAGAAATGTTCGCTTAGCTGAAGCTCCAAGTTTTGGTACGTCGGCAGTTGCACTAGATAGAACAGCTTCAGGGGCTGAAGCGTATATTTCAATAGCGAAAGATTTGGTAAAGCGTTTAAATAGCAAGTAGTGCAAGTTTTTTGTCATCCCAAATAAAGTGGTGATGACAGTTTTCTCGTCATCCCAAACATGGACAGTTTGCTGTTTCGGCACGAGTTTGGGATCCATGCCCTATAAATGCTCATCTGCACTATAATGCAGTATTAGAGCAAGAGCATGGATCCCATCCTACTATGGGATGACCTTTAATTATTTTTTATGGTGGTTATGTAGAGATGGCAAAATCTAAAGGTTTAGGTAAAGGTTTGGATGCTTTATTATCAGCTTCAAGTGTTTCACCAAGAGAGATACAAGATGGTGAAATTAATATTAAGGAAATTAGTTTAGATAAAATAAAAGCTGGTAAGTATCAGCCGCGTAGGCATTTTGATACGGTTGAATTAGAAGAACTATCAGCTTCTATCAAGGCTAATGGGGTAATTCAACCAGTTATCGTTAGAAAAATTAAAGATGGCTATGAGTTAATTGCAGGGGAGCGTAGGCACCGTGCAAGTATTATGGCTGGTATTAAAACTATCCCTACAATTATACGAGAATTCTCAGATAAAGAAGCACTAGCTATTTCTTTGATTGAAAATATCCAACGTAAAGATTTAAATGTGATTGAAGAATCAAAAGGTTATAAACGCCTAATTGATGAGTTTGAACTAACGCATGAGGATTTGGCTGTTGTTACATCTAGATCAAGAAGTCATATAACTAATATCCTACGCTTATTAAAGTTACACCCTGATGTGCAAGATATGCTTATTGATAGACAAATGGAGATGGGGCATGCTAGGGCATTATTGCCACTAGCAGAACAACAGCAAGTAGATTTGGCATTTACTATTATAAATGATGGCTTAACTACATTAGAAGTTGAACGTAGAGTGGCTAAATTATTACAAAATATTATTGAACCAGTAACAAGTCCCAAAGCCAAACCTGACCCAGATATTGATAGGCTAGAAAACAAAATTGCGGATAAACTGGGTATGGTAGTAAAAATAAAACATGGACGTAATGGAAGTGGTAAAGTAACACTTAGCTATAATTCATTAGATGAACTAGACAATTTATTAAGTTTATTTTAGAGCTTTGCTCCGTCATTCCAAAAATGAACATGATGATCTATAATCTCCCATTAAAGCTGTTAAAAATCTTGTCTGGGCTTGAATAACAAATTTAGAGCATGGATCAAAGCCTGCTGCTTTGATGACGAATGAATATTACTTAAGCATGTCCCAGTTTTTATAAAATACCCTGTTATAAGAAATCATGACAAATCTAACGCCATTAACTAGGTGTTTTAGTAAGCCTAGATAATTACTTGGACGAAGGATGTCTACAAACATTACATAGCGTAGATTGTCTGAGCGATTCACTGATTGATGAACTAAAGTATCATCAAAGATAAATAATGGATTATCATGCCATAAATGAGTTTTATCTGCTGCTTTTATATAAATTTCATCATTTTTAGTTGGTACTAGATTATATAATACACGTAATGTAATTCTAAGTGGTCCATAATGAATTGATGTCTCTTGCTGTTTATTAAATACTGACACTCCAATAGTATTAATGTACTTAAACTCTTGGTGAAATTCAGGTATAGATAATGAAGTATTAATATTCTTACCATACCATTTGAAAAATAGCATCCCACGGCGCTTTTGCTCCATCATATTAGCTAATTCAGTAATAATCTCAGGTTTGTTATCAGCTAATACCATTAATTGTTTGATTTCACTTTGGCATTCATATGGTAAATCTTCTAAGGTATAAACTCCAGGGTTTTTATCACATAATAAATCCATTAGTAGATTGAATGGCGATAGTATCCAAGTTAATAAACCATTACCCAAAAAATAACGTCTCCAATTAGTAATATCGAAGGTTTTACTTCTATGAAAATCAATAATACCACAAACTACATAAAATAACATAATCCGTGGTATAAATATAGCAATAATAGCCAGTACTAAAATATATAAATAATCTTTACTTCTCATTAGTAATCCTTTAAAATTAATTAATTCCTGAATTTTTTAATAACGCATCAATTTGAGGTTCACGCCCCATAAATGCGATAAAATTATCTAACATTGGTTTTAAACCACCTTGGGATAAAATAGTATTATAAAATTTATTACCTAGTGTAGTATAGCAAGGCTGATTTTCAAATACACTGAAAATATCAGTAGCTAATACTTCTGCCCACTTATAACTATAGTAACCTGAAGCGTAACCACCTGCAAAAATATGCCCAAAACTATTTAAAAACCTATTATAACCTACTTGAGGTATAACTGCTATTTGACCCCTAATCTCATTTGTAAGATCTAAATACTCTTGAGTAGATGAAATATTAGCTTGATGCAGTTTGATATCTAATACCGAAAACTCAATTTGGCGTAACATCGCTAAACCTGATTGATAGTATCTTGCATTAACTAGCTTTTGATATAGTTCATCAGGTATAGAAAGACCTGTTTTGGTATGAGAGCTAATATTATTTAAAATCTTTCTATCCCAAGCAAAATATTCCATAAATTGTGATGGTAGTTCAACAGCATCCCATTCAACTCCATTGATACCTGAAATATTAAAATGGTTTATCGTAGTTAATAAATGATGTAAGCTATGACCAATCTCATGAAATAAAGTTTGTACTTCATCAAAGGTAAGTAAAGTTGTATCGTCTGTATTAGGTGGGGTAAAGTTACAAATTATAGTTGCCTGTGGTTCTTTAGTAACATTAGAAGATACAAACCTATCCTGCATTGAATTCATCCAGGCACCTGATTGTTTGCCATTTCTAGCAAATAAATCTAGATATATTAGACCAATGCTGTTATTATCTCTGCTTAATTCATAAACTTTTGTATCTGGATGCCAAGATGGGGTATCAGATCTAATTTTAAACTCTACTTGATATAGTTCAAAAATTAGCTTAAATAATCCATCCAAGACCTTCTCTAGCTGGAAATATTGTTTTAGTTCCCAGTTTGAATAACTATATTTATATTGCTGGAGCTTTTCACTTACAAATGGTATATCCCATGGTTCTAGAGCATCAATACCACAATTAATTTTTGCAAAAGTTTTTAGTTCTTCAAGTTCTTTTTTGGCGTGTTCTTTTGATTTCTCAGCGAGATTATATAGAAAGTCTAATACTTCACTAGCATTGGTCGCCATTTTGGTAAATAGAGATAACTCAGTATAGTCATTAAATCCAAGTAGTTGAGCTTTTTGACGACGTAAATTTAATATCTCACAAATATTTTGACTATTGTCAAAATGACCACCATTAAACTCACTAGCCCTAGTTACATATTGGTGATATAGTTCTTCTCTAAGAGCTCTATTTTCACAATATTCCATAATCGGTAAATAGCTTGGAATATGAAGAGTTATCCTATATTTATTATCATCTATTTTGTATTGAGCTAATAAATCTTCAGGCACACCTTTTAAATCTTTTAAATCAACTGTTTTTGAGTAGTTGTCAGTTGCATCCAAGACATTTTGTTCAAATTTGGTTGAGAGCCCTGTTAGTTTATTTTGAATGTTTTTAAATTCAGTTTGCTTCTGTGTATTAAGTTCAATACCACTAAGTTTGAAATCACGAAATTCATTATCAATTATTTTAATAGCTTCTTCGTTTAAATGCCGAGATTCATTAGCTTTGATGTGTTTTAGGAGGTTGTAGAGCTTTTTACTTTGACCAAGTCGTACATAAAATTCCGAGATTTTATTTTGATATTTTTCTTGGAGTTTTC
Source organism: Neisseriaceae bacterium (assembly GCA_947446595.1). Taxonomy (GTDB): domain Bacteria; phylum Pseudomonadota; class Gammaproteobacteria; order Burkholderiales; family UBA11063; genus Aquella. The sequence continues at coordinate 33,672 of CANFGS010000012.1, forward strand.
GCAGTTCTGGGCTATCATTTACAGATTGGAGGTGATTTGCAATAACCCATATTTGACTTAGATTATAAAGTTTTAAATATAATGAGTCTTGAAGACTATTCCATGAGGTTTTAGTATTTACTTCTACTTTGTCAAGAGCAGTAATTGCATCAGCTAAATTTGCCTCTAGAAATTTATCTAGTTGTGAGTGATTTAACTTATCAAAAAGTAGAAATTGTGCATCAAAATGAGTCATTGTAATTATAACTCAACCATTTCAAAGTCAGATTTCATAGCTTGACAGTCAGGGCAATACCAGTTTGGTGGCACATCTTCCCATTTGGTTCCTGGGGCGATACCTTCTTCAGGTATGCCTTTAGCTTCATCATAAATAAATCCGCAAATAAGACACATGTATTTTCTCATGATTTTGTTCCTTTTATATTTAGGTAAATTGTTTTATATAAGTCAAATATTATAGCATATACAGTGATATTAGATGATTTTGGATTATATCAATTTAATCAGTCGCTATCATTATAAATCAGGTAATGGAGCGGGTTTTTTTCTAAATAAAATAATCAAACATAGAAATATTATAGTGCTACATAGGGTTATTACTGCAATAGGAGGTGTTATTCCGAAGATCATCCAAGTTACTTTGCCACATTCAGCATCGCCCTGTAATACAGTATGTAAAAAGCTATTAAGAGGAACTTTTTTAAATAGTACATCTAACGGCATTCCACAGGATAATGGTTGTTGTTCTGGTGGTAAATTCATCAACCATTGATGATGGGCTGCAGTTTTGATTCCAAAGGCACTAAGTGCTACTAATACCAAACTATAGATTTTGTTAACAAAGTTTTGAGGGTTGTGTATGACATATATAAAGGCTAATAGTGCTATAACCCCAATTATTACTCTTTGAGCAATACATAATGGGCATGGCTCTATATGCTGATAAAATTCAGCATAAAACGCGTAGGCTAAAGATATAGTGGCAAGAAAAGCAATTGCAAAGTAAATAGTACGATTATTAGGTAACTTCATATTCAACTCCAATCAAAAAATCCAGTTGTTTATTATAACATTATTAAATGATTTCTGATATAATACTCGTTAATTAAAAAGAGTTTTTTGAAGAATTTATGAAAAGTGTATTTTTTATTTCAGATAGAACCGGAATTACAACAGAATCTATTGGTAATGCACTATTGACCCAATTTACTGATGTTGAGTTTAAAAAAGAATTTATTCCTTTTGTGGATTCTGAATCTAAAGCCTACCAAGCATTAGCTAAAATTAGTAGCCGCTATATTCAGTATGGGCACCGCCCAATAGTTTTTACTAGTATAATGAATCCATTAATTCGCGATAAATTTAAGATTGATTCGGTATTCCATATTGATTTTTTTGAGTCATTTATCCCTAAATTAGAAGCTGAATTAGGTGAAAAAGCGTCCTTAGCTGTTGGTATGTCTCATGGTATAAATAATGAAGAGAAATATTACAAAAGAATTGAAGCTATTGATTTCTCTTTAAATAATGATGATGGAGTTAGTGCCAAGAATTACGAGCAAGCAGATGTGATTTTAGTTGGGGTGTCTCGTGTAGGTAAAACTCCTACTTGCTTATATCTTGCGGTTAATTATGGGATTAAGGCTGCTAATTATCCATTTGCAGAGCTTGATTTGGTGAATAAAAAACTCCCCAAAGCTTTAGTTCCATTTCATAGTAAACTTTTTGGTCTAACCATAGATATTGATAGGCTACACCATATAAGAAGCAATCGCTTACCAAATAGTAAATATGCTGAACTAAATACCTGTAAAACCGAAGTTGCAGCTGCGGAGAATGTTTTCCATGATGATGATATTTCGTATTTAAATGTAAGTAAAAAATCTATCGAAGAAATATCTGTTGCTATTATACAACGTATAAAGTTAAATCATTAGGCTAAAAATGTATAAAAAAATTCTTATATTGGCATTTGTAACAAAAATTTTTGCAGCTACTAGCATTCAATATGGCCTACCTAGTGCTACATTAATTAATCAAATTGATATTAATTACGCCAACAAAAAAGCAATGTATCGTGAAATTTTTACTAATGGCTTGGAAAAGATAGTTGCAAATGTGGCTGAACAAAAACTAACAAAAAACTCTTGGGGAGTTGTTTTTTCGCTTGATGGGACGCTACTTGATGATTCTAATATTGCAGCTCCAGGCGCACCACAAATAACTTGTAAAATCACCAAGCTTGGTGGGGTTGTGTCTATTGTTACAGATAGAAGTGGGGTTGTTGCTAATAATAATGATTTTATTAATCAAACAACTAAAGAATTAGATAAGCAAGGTATTTGCTATAGTAATATCGTGTTTGCCCAAAATAATAATGATACCAATAAAAACCCGCGCTTTAATGCTGTAATCTCAGGTGATTATGAAAATATTATCACTACAAAACGCCTACCACCAATACAAATAATTGCTTATTTTGGGAATAAAATAGAAGATTTTCCGAATTTAAAACAGAACCTAGCTAATACTGCACCAGTTAGTGATAATATGTTTAGCCAATTTGGGCAGCAATATTTTATGTTGCCACGCTAAAATGAGACATCGTAAAAGATTTATTCATTATTATGTTATGTATCCTCTAGCTATAATAGTTAGTTTAATTATCTTACTAGTAGGTTTAGCAAGCTTTTTCTTACTAAATATCCATAATTACCAAACAACTATAAAAAATCTTCTTGTAAGTAGTACTGGATATAATGTAAATTTTTCTAAAATTAATGGTTCATTTAATCTTCGTTTTCAACCCGCTATAAATATTGATAATATTGATATTAGTGATATAAAGACTCATCATCAGTTTTTACATATAAACAATTTAAAACTATCTGTTTCGTATAGAAGCCTTTCTTTAGGTAAGATAGTTCTTAGCCAGATAAAATTAGATGGTATGGACTTAAGTTTAAACTACGACAAAGATTATAATTTATCTATAAATGGTGAAATTGTAAGTAATCTAAAAAGCAAATCTAAGTCTTCTTTCGATTTTGAAAGATTTTTATTAGAGCTACATAGAGTAGATTTATCTAATCTGAATCTAAGTTTTATAAATCAAATGTATGACTTAAACCCAATCAATCTCCGGCAGGTTAATTTCAACTTTATAAATACTAAAGGACTCAACCACAATTTGACACTTAAAACTATGTTTGGTAAAAGTGAAATTAATTCAGAATTAAAGTTTCAAGGCAAATCACTTAGTGATATTAGTAACTGGAAGAGTGGTGAATTAAATATATCTGATCACGATAATAAAAATCATAATATTAATTTAAACGCTAATGTGTTAAATGGTAATTTAGAATATCTGAATCTCAGATTCAATAGTAATTTACACCAGTTATTTGCTCTAAATAATCCAGTTAAAGGTAAGACTGACTTGTTAGGTGAGATTCAGATAAATAAAAATCCCAAAGGTGTCTATGAGGTATCTGGCAACGATTTGACCATTAATACTGAAAGTGGTTCAATACTTAATCATGCTAGCATTTCAGGTGGTTATACTCTATACAAAGGTGGTGCAATAAATTTATCTAAAGTTGATTTGGATGGAGTGAGTGGCTTAAATCTTTATCAGTTTAGTGATAGAGTAAATTTAGGTGGGTATTTTGAAAGTATTAATTTTAGCTGGGGGGGTAATTTACTTAGTCCTGAGCATATGCTATTAAATACACATTTTAATGATATTGTAGTTAATTCAAGAGAGTCCACTATCCCAAGTATAAATAATATTAATGGTAATTTAAATTTAGAGAGTAATTCAGGAGCTCTCTATATTAGTCTTAAGAGTAGTAAGTTTGACTATCCAAATCAACTTGTTAAACCTATAATAATAGAGAGTCTTAATGCTACGACTAATTGGGTTGTGGAATCAAATTTGGGAATTGTATTTAACTTACAAAACGCCAATCTACAAACTAAAGATTTTACTTTAAATACTTCAGGTAAATACTATAGCGAGAGTAATATTGTTGATTTAAAAGCTAGTATTGATAAGATCAAAATTAGTGATACTACTGATTATATGCCTAAAAATCAAAAAGTTATTAGTGATTTTATAAAATCAGCGATGACAAATGGCTCTTTAAGTAATTTGAGATTATCAATAAATGGTGAAGCTGATAAAATACCATTTAATAATGGTGATGGTAAGTTTAGTTATAGTGAGAGCTTTAGTGATGTTACCTTGAAGTTTGCACCTTCTTGGGGAGCTGTTACACATGTTAATGGTAATCTAACAGCTCAGAACCAAGCTGTGAAGGTTAATATTAACTCAGGTCGGCTAAATAATTTCAATATATCCAAGACTTCATCTACTGTTTCTGACTTTATGGCGGATAATCCAACTATAGATATGGATGGTTATGGTTCTGGTTCTACATCTGACTTTATTGATTATCTAAAAACAACACCTTTAAAATCGAAGCTTAGCTATCAACCACAACAACTAATTGGTAAAAGCGAAGTTGCAGTTAAGCTTGAGTTACCAATAATTACTCCTGATAAGTTAAAGCTTAGTGGTAAATGGAGTTTTATAAATAATGATATCGACTTTGGATCAAAAGTTCCGTATATTAGTAATCTTAATGGAATCCTTGATTTTACTAAGAAAGGTATTATAGCTAGTAATCTAAGTGCTAATGCTCTGGACTCTGAGTTTAAGTTAAGTATATTGGATGATAGTCATTATCAGTTACTGTCACCTAATTTGGATTATGTGGCACTTGGAGAGCTAATTGGAATTCCTAAGAGTAATATTTTGTCTGGTAGGGCGGCAACATTATTAGACTATGATGTTACTAATAAACATATATCTATTAGTAGTAACTTACAAGGTGTTAAATTTAATGCTCCAGAGCCGCTAAATAAAAATGAATCTGAAATTAAACAATTAACCTTAAATTTTAATCAAAATTTTAATCAATTAAATATAAATTATGGCAATACGCTTTATGCTCTAGTAAATATGGATGATCAAATGAAGTTTAAGTCAGCTAAAGTTGGCTTAGGTACTTCTGAACTAAATATCAAGTACAATAATAATGTTCCTTTGACAATTAATACAAGTCTTAAAAATCTATATATAACTAAATGGGCTGATTTTTATAAGCAATTACCTTCTTCTAGAAGTGCTTCGGGAGGTTCTAATATCTATCCAATTCAAATTCAGCTAAAGACGGATGCATTATGGGTAGATAATTATAATATTGATGGTGGTAGTATTGATGTTGCAATTAGTGCCAATAAAGTAGTTGCGGGCATTAATATGCCTGATGTATATGGTGATTTGATTTATCAAAAGAATAAACTGTGGTTAAATTTGGATAAGCTATTAATATCTAAAGAGAATTTTGTTGATATGCAAAATGAATCACGGGCTAATCTGAATACTACTAAAACCACTATACCAGATATATTTATTAAAATTAAAAACTTTTATGTACAAAATAATTATTTTGGTGAGTTAAATGCACGGGCATTACAAAGAAATAATAATCTTTATATTGAAAGTGCAACACTTAATAATTTCTCCAGTAAAACTACTTTTAGGGTTATAGATCATAGATTGAGTGAAAGTAAGGAATATACCGAACTAAGACTACGTACTCAGATTAAAGATTATGGTGCAACAATTAATAAATTAAATATTGGTGATAATCTAAAAGCTGGTAATGGAGTTTTTGATCTAGGGCTTAAATGGCGTGGTGGAATTGCTAATTTTGGAATTAAAAAAACCTTGGGGTATGCTACTTTGAATATAAAAAATGGTGAGTTTATTCATGTAAATCCTGGATTATTTGGTACATTACTTGGGGTTGTTAGTTTGAACTCTTTTACTAATGTAGGGGGATCAAATTTAAACACATTTTTTGGTAAGGGTTTTTCTTATACTAGTTGGGATATGAAGGTAGATATAATACGTGATCAATTAAAGATTGAAAATCTCAAGCTAGTTAGTGATGCTGCATCAATTTCTTCATTTGGTACGCTTAATTTGAACAATAACACAGTTGATAGTTATTTGACAGTTGAGCCAAGGCTTGGTACAGCTGTAGCAACTACTGCGGGTATCGTAACTCTTAATCCAATTATTGGTGGAATTGTCTATTTAGGGCAGGCATTAATAGGTAATCCAGTTAATAAAGCACTCTCACTTAGTTATCATATCACAGGTGATGTGACTAATCCTAATATAACAAACTTTGATTTAAGCGATCAAATTGAAAATAATTTCTTATCAACTACAAATATTTTATCCAATCCATCATCAATATTTGACGTCGAAGTAAATAAGTAGCATTTATTGTATATGCATCTTAGTGCATGGGTATCATAATTATCATTTCGTTTAGTTTCTATAATTTAACTGCTACTTATGATAATGGAACTCGGGTCGTCCTGAGTTTGCAAATCATAAATAAATTTGACATTGTTATATAGTTTAATATAAACTATTATCGCAGTATATCTATTATAAAGCCATAATAATCTAATTAGATATTAATGGATTTAATAATTTATACTAAGTTAAATTAATTTTAAAAGGAAGAAAAATGAAAAAGATATTATAAACTTATAATATAGTAATTAGATATTATTATAAGGTGTTAATGGCTTCAATAATTCATACTAAGTTAAATTAATTTTAAAAGGAAGAAAAAATGAAAAAAAATATTATATTAAAATCATTTTTTGTTGTTACAGCACTTACCTTAATTATTAATAATGCATATGCTGATAAAGTTCATAAAAAGCTTAAAGGTGCAGGAGGTGGTATTGGGTTTTGTTATTATAGTCCTACTCCACCAATTCCTGGTAGCCAGATGATACTTAACATAAATAGAATTGGTGATCATTGTCTACACACACTTCCTGATGCTACAGCCACTATTTCTGTAACTCAGGTGGGTTTAAATTGTAGTAGTTATTCAAATTTTGAATTTGATAATGGTATTTTCGACGGTTGCCGTTTTTCTAGTGCATATCTTCTGTATAATGTTCAAGAAAGTTCTCCTGGTAGTACTGGATATAATGCAAGTGTTGACATATATGAAACCAATGGTGATACCTTGGAATTAAATCATGATGGATTTCCATCATCTAATGATGCAAGTATATGTAACTCAAAAGGTTTATGTGGTAGTTCAACTTCTGTTGATTGTTATCATGATAACAGCTGTAATAATGCAACTGTAATACTCAACACACCTAAATAAACTTATTGATTAAGAAAGATGCCACCATGAGTCACATTATACTTAAAATCAAGTACTTAATTAGATTGTGTCTAGTATCGGCATTGCTATTCTTTTGTAATATTAGTAGTAATGGTACTCGTGGTGGTGCTAATTCTAAGGTAAATACAGCAACAGCTAATGAGGCAAGTAGTTATCAAGGGTCACAAGCATATAATAGCTCGCTGTTTAGTGCTGAAGAAGTAAATGGACAAACTGGTAGTTTGAGTCTTAGTCGTGACTTATTAAATATTAATGGAATTACTAAAGATATTAATCTAACTTTAAAGTTAAATTACTCAAGTAATAATACTAGTGTTGGGATACTTAATTTACCTAGAGGGTGGAATTATCTTTTATCATACGTTATTCCTGGTAATGCAAATAATACCGGCGGTTCAGTTAATATTGATGGACGCACATATGTTTTTGATCGTAATTGGAGTGACAATACTGGGTACAAATCAGGGTTACGTTATATTAATAATCATGCAGTTAATTTCACTGATGTATTTCCAGATCAACCTTTAAAATGTAATATTCCAAACCCGCAGTTATATCATTATATATATAGCAATGCTGATGGTGGCCATGAGTATTTTGACGTTAATGGTAAATTAATAGCGCGCGATAATGCTTTTAATAACTGTATTAGTTATTACTATCAAGATCTTGGTAGTATATATAACTCATATTTGACTCATATTGTTGATAGTTATGGTCAAAGCTATAGTTTTGGTTATAGAAGAAATAAAGTAGAGATATCTAATGCAGATAATAAATTATTATCTAGTTTTTACTTTGATGACAATGGTGTAATTTCATTTAGTGATGCAATGGGATATATAACCAGTTATGATTATGATTATGATAGTTTACAGATTAATCAAATAGTTTATCCCTCAGGTTTAGTTACAGGAGTTAAGTATACTAAACTTGCTTATACAAGTTGTGATGGTGGTACTGGTGGTATTAGTGTAGTGAGTGGTTTAATACATACATCTGGTAGTTCTAATCTAGATGAGACTACATATAGTTATGGTGATAATGTTAATAGTCCAAATTATACCGGATATGGAGTTACTTGTATTGGTGGTAATACAGATAAGTTGATGGATAGTAATAAATACGATTATATATATTTTGTTACTATTATAAAACGTGGAGTTGAAAAGAAGTCTCCTAATCAAACTTCAAGAGTTTATTATAATTTTCTGCACTTACCTGTTGAGCAAGACATTTTGGATAGCTCCGGAGTGGTTCATACGCAAACTCTCTATACTTATGATATTGATCCTAATAAAACCATTAGAAGTGCAAGTTATGCTCAACCAATTAGTGAGACTAAGAGTAATGAAAGTATTATTACATCAAGAGTTATAAATGGCTATGATGATTACAATCAACTAATTAGTAAACAGAGTTCGGTGCTAATAAAGGGGCGTGGTTTAGTTAAATATCGTACTAGCACAACTAAATACTTTGCGTCTCCTTTTTATGTACCTCAAACAACAACAGATATAGATGAGATAAAAGGAAAAACTCTTATTACCAGTAATAGTTTAACGGCTGATAATAAGAATATAGGTACTAGTACTATTTTGTACGATAATAAGCCATGGAAAATCCATAGTTATGAGTATGAGAGTAACGGTCGTATTGTGAGTGATAAGTTAGAGTGGGGTGATGGTACGCATGATGGTATTAGTAGTACTATTACTAGATACGCATATACTTATGCAAATGGCGAATTGAATGTAACCACTACCGATGGCGAAGGTAACAATCATACAACAATTTCAAGTACTAAATTACTTGGTTCTCCGATATTACAATATATAACTCCCAGTGGTGATATAACTACGCATACATATGATGATGACGGGCGTGAATTGAGTATTAAAACCCCTGCTGGAGCTAAACAAAATACTGCTTATACAGTTAGCCCTAATAATAATACTATTACGAAGACTGATGCTATAGGCTATAAGCAAGTCATTACTTATAATGCTCTAGGTAAGCCAATATTGGTACAAGATAATGGCAATGATAATAAGGAGCTAAGAGTAATAGAACGAGATGATTACTACTTAGGTGGATTATTATCTAGTAAGACGGATAAATTAGGTAATACTACAACATATGAATATGATGAGTTCGGTCGTATGATTAATAGTACTGATAGTTTAAATAATACAATTACTACTGGTTATGATGATAGTAATCTAAAGAGTAGCTCACAATTAAATGGTATTCCTTTTAAGTCTAAAACATTAGATGGAGCTGGTGCTACAATAGCACTTGCGACATATTCTGGTGGTGGTACATCTGATACAGATAAGATTAGTAATGATGGGTTTGGTCGTAAAGTATTTGACTTATATACTTTAGGTGCTTCTAGTTATAAGACAACATATAGTTATGATGCTTCTAATCATGAGGTAAAAAGTAATACTGTTGGTTATGATGGAATTACAATCACCAAGAGTACATTAAGAGATTTACTTTATAATCCATTAAGTGTAACTACAACTGTTTCTGGCAAAGGCACTCATAGTTCAGGGGTTAATAGCTATAATAAGGTTGGTAATTTAATTAGTGTTACAAATGCTTTGGGAACTAAGAGTATATATTATGATAAAAATGGACGTATGTCTAGTATAAAAGAGTACGATGGTACTATAATTAGCTATAAATATGATAAAGACGATAATAATATCATGCAGTCATGGAGTGGAGGTAATACAATATCTAAAAGTTATGATGTAAATCACCATGTTTTGAGTATTATAGATAATAATGGTAGTATTTATTATAGTTATACTAATAATGGATTACTCAAGAGCGTAAAATATCCTGATGGCAATATGGTAAATTATGTTTATAATGATAATGATCAGCTAATTAGTAAAACTAATGTATTTGGAATGACTACCAACTATACTTATGATAGATATGGTAGGACTAGCACAATTACCACGCCCAAAAGTACTTTAAGGTATAATTATTATGATAATACATCAATAAATGGGAGATATGGGTTATTAGGTGGTATGACTTTAAAAGATGGAGAGTCTGATATTATTAGTCATGTATATGATTATGACATTTGGAATCAAATTACTAAAGATACCATTACTGAGGACGGGCATACAGTTACGCTTAGTTATACTCGAGATAATCTGCATCATCTAAAAAAGATGAATAGCAGTAGTGATATTTCTGATCCAGCATTAAATGTAAATAAGAGCTATAGCTATGATTCATTAAATGAGTTGTTAAGTGCTAGTGCAAGTTATAGTGATCAAAAAACATCTAATGAGAACTATAGTTATGATGCAGCTGGTAATATACTAACTTATACTAAAGATGGAATAACTACTATTTATAGCTATAATGATAGTGATCAATTATTAAGTGTTAATGATAGCAAAATAATCTATGATGGACGTGGTAATATGTTAAATGATCCTGATGGGAATAATTATACATATAACTTACAAGACGAGTTAGTTCAGGTTAATACTAATGCTGAGAGTGAGGGTGGTGTAGTAAGTTATAGTTATTATCCGAATGCACTACTTAAAACCAAAATGAAGTCTTTTAATAGTACAACCTTTTATTATGATAATAGCCATGCTGATGCGATATCAAGTTCAAATGGCATAAAGCAAACTAGTTTATTATTAGATATTTCTGGATCACTTATAGCTAGTTATAGAAATAAAGAGGTTAGCTACTACTTAAAAGCAGCTAATTCTAATATAGGGTTATTTGATAATAAAGGTCAGTTGCAAAATAGTTATAAGTACCTTGCCTATGGTCAGGTTACGGGTAGAAATAAAACAGATACGGCACAGAGTTTTTTATGGAATCAGGAGTATAATGATATTGACACACAATTAGTATACTTAAGAGCTAGATTTTATAATCCAAAACTAATGCGGTTTATGAATGCTGATACGGTTGCAGTTCCTAATTTATATAGCTTTGGTAATGGAAACCCTATTGATAATATTGACCCAAGTGGACATATGTCAACATCGGATTGGATTAACATTGGAGCTGGTATATCTGCAGGAATCGCTGCAATATTTACAGCTGGAGCTACTGGATTTTTAGGAGTATCATTTGAAGCGACTGCAAACACAGCAGTTATAGGTACAACATCTGCTGCAACCGTTGCTGCAACATCTGCGTTGGTATTAAATGCAGGAGCGACTACTTATAATGCTATATACGATGCTCAACACGGTGGCTTAAATTCCAGTGATTATATAAATATCGGATTAACTGTTATTCCATTTGCATTTCAATTAGTTAGTGCAAAAATAGCAACCAGATTTTCTGAATATCAAAATTTTATGAAATTTAATCGTCAAGAATTTGAAAATCTATTGAGGATCCGAAATGAAATTGTAGCATCTTCTGCTAATGGTATCGATTTTCGCACAACTTGGAATGATTCGGAGGCAATTAGAGGAGCAGTAAAGCCAGGAATAACTAAATCGGAATGGGATGTACAACTCAGCAACATTCGTGAAAAAGGAATAAATGGCATTAAATTTGACGTAAGAGTTGGTAGAGGTCTTAATAATATGATTGCAAATGGTGCAAATAATGATGAATTAGCCAGTGCCCTTGATAACTATGATCGTATAAAGACAAATAGATCCGCGGTATGGAGTAATAATACAGAAACAATGGATGATTTATGTATGATATGTGGTGAGATGGGATATAAATCTCCAGGAACTTTCTTAAACTCTTATAATAGGGATCAATTTTGATTCACTCTTACGGAAATAATTAAAGTAAAATTCTAATTATTTTATGAGCTAATATTGTGTGTGGAGTCAAAATATCGCTATGTTCATTATAGTATTTTTTAATGATAAGTGAATGATGCGCTGATTGTATTGCAAAAGGTAGGCAAAATAACCTAACAAAAGCACAAAGCAGGAAGTTAGACAAAAGAATTAAAATCGAACCGCTAATTATCTTAGTTTGGTTATATTGCTTAAAAATTAGTCAGTTTTATATAACTTAAAAGCCGAAATATCTATTAAGATAATTCAGCTTTGAAAAACGCCAATATTCAGCGTCAACTTTAGCGTTTGGCACGGCTAACTAGGGGCTTACGTCTTTCGTCACTATTGATAGTGCGAAGTATAATCTCAGCTTCATCAAAAGGAACTGATATAAACGAAAAATTGTCCATAATTCGAATATCTTGTACCTTACGTGCTGGAGTTTTACATTCATTGAATAATAATTCTAATAGCTTCTTCGGAGTATATCCATCTCTCTTACCAAGAGCGATAAACAATCGTGATTGATCACTATTAGTGAAACGTTCACTTCCTCTGTCGTCATTACGATCATTACGCTTCTCATTAGGTTTTTCAGGGCTTGTATACTGGAAGTAATTTTGTGGTAGAAACTCATCACCATAAGCATGGCGTAAAATAGCCGCAGTTACAACTTCAGGGCTCTTATCAGTTAAAAGAGTCTTAGCAATTTCAACATATTCATTAAAATCATTTTCTTGAATAATTTCATTAACAAAAGCTTCAAGCGCTTCTTTTTTGGCTGCAATAACTTCTTTTATAGTAGGTGCATCTTGACGCTTGATATTGGTTTTTGTCATTCTTTGAATACGAGTTAGTTGATACGCATCTTTTTTGGTGATAAATGTAATAGCAATACCTTTATTACCAGCACGACCTGTACGGCCAATACGATGCACATATGACTCAGCTTCAGCAGGGACAGAGTAATTTATAACGTGCGTTAGATTGCTAACGTCAATACCACGAGCAGCTACGTCTGTAGCAACTAGGATATTTATTTGCTTACTCTTAAATGCTGCCAAGGTTTTATTTCTAAGTGCTTGGGTGATATCACCATGTATCGCTTCAGCTAGATATCCACGAGCTTTAAGACGAGATGTAATGTCGTCAGTCTCATGTTTGGTGCGTGCAAATACGATACCGTAGAATTCGCGTTCAAAATCTAGTACGCGACATAGAGTATCAAATTTTTCTGATTCACGAAGCTCGAAATAAATCTGCTCAGTTAAATCAGCTGTCATATCTTTGTTTTCAACTTTTAGGATCTTAAATTCACCCATGTATTTCTTAGCAATGCTAAGAATAGAACTTGGCATGGTAGCTGAAAAGAATAGCATTCTTTGTTCTTTATTGGTTTGTTTTAAAATTTCTTCAATAGCATCTACAAAGCCCATATTTAGCATTTCATCTGCTTCATCTAGAACAAAATATTCCAGATTTTTTAGATTTAGAACCTTACGTTCTAATAAATCAATAATACGCCCAGGAGTACCAACGATAATGTCAGCACCGCGTTTAATATTTTTAATTTGTTGATCAATTGATTGACCACCATATACTGGATATACTTTTAAGTTTGATTTACCAATTAGTGAATACATTTCATCAGATACTTGATTAGCAAGTTCACGTGTTGGAGTTAAAATCAGAGCTTTAGTAGAACCGTTTTCTGATACAATAGTTTCGATAATAGGAATCGAAAATGCAGCTGTTTTACCAGTACCAGTTTGGGCTTGACCAATAATATTTGATTTTTCTTTAAGAAACTCAGGAATAACAAGAGCTTGAATTTTACTAGGTTCTTCAAAACCTTTTTTATTTAGTGCTTCGATCATTGCTGAACTTATTCCAAGTTCCGCAAAAGTAGTTTTTGACATGTTTATAATACCTTTAAAAAGTACGTAATTATATCATAAAACCAATAGGTTATGTATCTCTATTGCTGTTATAGTCAAAATAATGTTACAATCGCTGTATTATTTAACAAAAGGTATTACGTATGGAACACAAGGAAATAGTGATTGTAGGCGGTGGTCCCATAGGTTTATTCACTTCCTTATTGCTCGCAAAAAAAGGTATATCTTCTATCATATTAGATGAGGGAAATACTAGTCATAATGATGGTAGGGTACTAGCTCTATCTTATGCAAGTATCTATATGTTAAAAGAATTAAATGCATGGCTAAATGAATGCGCTACAGAAATTAATAAAGTTCATATATCCCATAGTGGGCTTGGTGTTAGTAATGTCGTATCTACTGATGTCAATTTACCATCTCTAGGTTATACTATTAAATATTCAGATATTCGAGCTCGACTATTGAATGAAATAAAGAAGTATTCAGAAATTACTCTTTATAATTGTAAAGTAAATAAAGTGACATCTAACAAAGATTATGCAACTATTGAATTTAATACTGATAAGAATGATGGATACTTTACTACTGATTTGGCGATTTTAGCTGAGGGCGGTAAAATAAAAGTAGATACAATATCGTATAAAGATTTTGATTATCAAAAAAATGCTATTACTGCCGAAATTATTGCAGATAAAAAACATGATAATATAGCATATGAACGCTTTGATAATAATGGTGCAAGTGTTTTTCTACCTCATGGTCGTAATTTTGTTCTAGTGTGGTCACTACCTAAAAATGAAGCACAGGATATTATTCAAAATAATACTCTAATAGATAAACTAAACCAATTACCATTTATGAAACGCTTTGGTAACCTTAAACTAGCAGGTAAGGTTTATTCATTTCCACTTAGATTACAGGTTGCTAAAACTAGGGTTATAGACAAAATGGTTTTGATAGGTAACTCAGCCCAAACGCTCCATCCAGTATCAGCTCAAGGTATGAATCTCGCTTTTAGAGATGCAGAAATGCTATGTGAGTTAATTTCAGATCAGAATTTTAACAAAGTCTCTAATTATGATAAGCTGCGTCAAAAAGATGCAAATATTGTCATAAATTTCACCCATGCCTTGGCAAAGTTTTTGGAATATGATAATAAAGTAATAAGTCATATCCGTGGAGCTGGGTTAATAGCTCTTAGTAATATAAAGCCTTTGCAAAATATAATTGCTAATAGTTTGATTTTTGGAAATTAATTAATGAAGTTTGATATTATTGTAGTTGGTGGTGGTTTGGTTGGTTATAGTTTTGCGCTTGATTTAGCTCAAAAAAAGCCAAATTTTACTATAGGTATTCTTGAACATAAAGAATACCAAATGCTAGAACATAATAACCTTGATAGTAGAATATATGCTATTTCACCAGATAATATTAGGTATTTAGAGTCTTTGGGGTTGGAAATAGATCAATCCCGTGTTGGAACTATAAAAAAAATGGACGTATTTGGGGATCAAAATGGTAATATTATCTTTGATAATAAGATAGCGAAGCAGTTATTTCTTGCTAAAACTATTGAATATAATAACCTCCAAAATAGCTTATATCTAAAACTTAAAACAATTGCAAATATTAGTCTTATTTATGATAATTTAAAAGAAATCTCATACAAAGATAATGATATTGTATTAATTGGATCTAAAGATAGTTATATCTCCAGGCTTGTAGTTGGAGCTGATGGTGCGAACTCATTTATTAGAGCAAGTTCTCAGACTGAAATTGAAGAGATAAACTATCAAGAGCGTGGGGTGGTTGCTAATTTTGAATGTCAATATCACCATAACAACACTGCATATCAATGGTTTAGCGCTCGTGGAGTGCTGGCGTACCTACCGTTATCAAATAATCAAATTTCGATAGTTTGGGCAACAAAGGAATATCAAAAATTAACTAGTTTAAGTGATGAAGACTTCTCTCTTGAAGTTGAAGCTATGGGAGCTGGTAAATTAGGTAAACTAAAATTAATTACCAAAGCACAAGTATTTCCACTACGTTTGTATATGCTAAAAAATATTTATGCTAATAAAATTGCCTTAATAGGAGATGCGGCACATACGATTCACCCACTAGCAGGTCAGGGGGTAAATCTTGGTTTTGCTGATGCTCAGGTTTTAGCTACAATTCTTAGCAAATGTGAATCATATCAAGTTGGTGATAGTGTTATTTTACGTAAATATAATAATTTAAGAATTAGTGAAATTAGACGTATGCAATTAACCTGCCATGCCTTATACCGCTTGTTTGGACTTAAAAAACCACTTTTTAAAAAGGTTAGAAATAGTGGTCTTAATTTTGTCAATTTAATTCCAGCCGTAAAAAAATACTTGATTAATGCGACCTAGGCGTATTAAAATAGTGTACTTTTTAACAAGTTTTATAATATAGGATATGTATAATCAATGAAAAAAATTAAATTAATTTCTAGCTTATTAGTAGCTTTAGCAGGTGCAGTTATCATTTCAGGATGTAATGGCAGCTCTTTAGGTAAATCACCAGAACAAATTAAAGCTCAATTAACTAAAGAAATTCCTGATCTAACTAAGATTGATGAAGTTAGAAAGTCTCCAATTAATGGTATCTATGAAGTTGTTGTTGGACGTAAAGTATTTTATACAAGTACCGATGGCAAATATCTTATTTTTGGAAATATTATTGATAGTGCGACTAAAAAAAGTATTACTGAGGCTCGTACCCAAGAACTTAACAAAATCAAATGGAGTGATCTTCCACTTGATTTAGCTATTAAAGAAGTAAATGGTACTGGAGAACGTAAGATTGTAGTATTCTCTGATCCAGAGTGTCCATACTGCCAGATGTTCGAAAAACAAGTTGCACCTAATCTAACTAATACAACTATTTATACCTTCTTATTTCCTCTACCTATGCATAAGAATGCAAAAGCATATTCTGAGGCAATTTGGTGTAGTAAAGATAGAGCAAATGCATGGGTTCAATGGATGAGAAATAAAACAGCGTTACCAACTAATACTAGTTGTGATACTTCTGGTCTGGATAAAGTATATAAAATTGGTGGTGAATTAGTACAAGTAGAAGGAACTCCTACGATTATCCTAGCTAATGGTCATATATTACCAGGAATGGTGCCTGCTGATCAGTTAATTAGTCAAATGGATGAAGCTTCAGGTAAGGCTCCTAAAGATGCTTCAGCACCTAAATAATAATTGATGAAAAAATTATTAACTATACTTTTATTATCTGCTACCATAGCTTTTGGTGCAGATAATATTTCACAAGGGATTAAGGCTAGTCTTAAAACTAGCCTGCCTGAACTTAATATCGATCAGATAAACCCTACCGCACTAGCTAATGTATACGAAGTGGTATCAGGGCATAAAGTATTTTATGTTGATAGTACTGGACGCTATGCTTTTTTGGGAAATATGGTTGATTTAACTACAAAACAAAGCTTGACCGAGTCAAGGGTTGAACAACTTAGTCGTGTTGATTTTAATCAATTGCTGTTTAAGTATGCTTTGGTTAGAATAAATGGTAATGGGGAACGTAAAATAGCTATTTTTACCGACCCGGATTGTCCATTTTGTCAGCGTCTAGAGCAAGAGGTAATTCCTAAATTAACCAATGTGACTGTCTATTACTTTTTGTATCCTTTACCTATTCATGCTAATGCAGAAACTGATTCCAAAAAAATTATTTGCTCAGAAACTCCTGATAAAACATTCCTTGAATGGATGATAAATGGAACTAAACTTCCAAATAGAAGTGATTGTAAAAATGCGGCTAATCTTCAAATAATTAAAGATTTTGGGTCTAAAAAAATAGGCATTGAAGCCTCTCCAACAATTATTTTACCAAATGGTCGGGTAATGACAGGGCTAGTACCTGCTGATTATCTAAATCAATTGTTAACTGAAACAAGTCCTAAACCTAAAAAAATCAATACATCTAAGGCATTATAAAATGAATATACTTGTAACTGGTGGTGCTGGTTATATTGGCTCACACACTGTTGTTGAACTAATTAAGGTAGGTCATAATGTAATTCTTGTTGATAGTTTATCTAATTCTGATATTGAAGTATTAGATAAGATAGAAATAATTACTAATACTCGTCCAATATTTTATAATTTTGATATTAAAGATAGCTCATTATTGGATGAATTATTTACCAAACACAAAATTGATGCAGTTATTCATTTCGCGGCTTTAAAAGCTGTAGGTGAATCAGTAACTATGCCACTAGAATACTATAAAAACAATATTAGTGGAAGTATTGTATTATTTGAAATAATGAAAAAACATAATGTAAAAAAAATTGTTTTTAGTTCATCAGCAACAGTTTATGGTGACCCAGCAACAACACCAATTACAGAAGATTTTCCATTACAAACTACAAACCCCTATGGATTTAGTAAACTAGTTATCGAGCAGTTGCTTCGTGATATATATAACTCAGATAAAAGCTGGAGTATTGCATTGCTTAGATACTTTAACCCGGTAGGTGCACATAAATCAGGTTTGATTGGTGAAAATCCAAATGGTATTCCCAATAATCTTATGCCATATATTGCTCAAGTTGCTTGTGGCAAGCGCGAATTCTTGACTGTTTTTGGTAATGATTACAATACACATGATGGTACGGGAGTGCGTGATTATATCCACGTTATTGATTTGGCTATTGGTCATCTACAGGCTTTGAAATACTTTGAAACTCATGGGAATGAATTAATTACGATTAATCTAGGTACTGGTGTTGGGTATTCGGTACTAGATGTAGTTAATGCTTATCAAAAAGCCAGTGGACAGGTGATTAACTACCAATTCGCGCCAAGACGTCATGGTGATATTGCAATTTGCTATGCTAATCCTGATCTTGCTAATACACTTCTTGGTTTTAAAGCACAATTTGGAATTGAACAAATGTGTTTAGATAGCTGGAATTTCCAAAAAATATCTAAACTGTAACAAAAAACTGAACTATGAAGACAGCTCTGTGAATTAGAGCTGTCCAAATGTCTAATATTATGTCCATTGCATCCTTTGGAGTATGTGTAAACAACTCTAGAGACTTTTCTTTAAATTAATTTTAGCCAATATTTTAGAATGCTCTTTATTATCATCATATTTAGAGAGTAATTCAAGCTCTCCACTATAGTAACCAGGTGGTAAATCAAGGTTATCCATTGGATTATATTCTAGCTGTAAATCTGAATATATGCTATCTGGCTCCATGATCGTTGAATTCATTTCATGCCAATAAATATAATTAGACCTTTGCCCTCGTAATTTTATAAAATACATTTTACCTAGCTCATTTGTTACTGGAACCGTTAATTTCGAATATGAACCCCGTAGTTTTGGATAAATAGAAACTGGGCCATATTTTGGATCAAGCGTTACAAAGCCAACTCCTTGATGAGCATCATTAGAAATCCGAGTGCGAATTTTATAACTTTGATTATTTTCTATCTTAAGGTCTATTTTTGTCAAAGTTGGCTCAATTTGACTATAGCCATAGCTTTCCCCAATTATTACTGCGCTATTTGGTTCATCTGTAGGGGATACTTCAGGGATAGTTATATCTGTTAGAGTTGTATCATTGCAAGAAAGAACCGCCTTTATAGGCTTCTTACTTCGAGGAAGATTAACTTGCATCTGATTCATAACATTCTTTTGATTTCTAGCATTTTCCAATTTTATGTAATCAATGGTTCTGTCTTTATACTCCACTTTTAGATTACATATATCAGATTCATTTCCTCCTGATTTTAATACTGAGTCATAAGTATAACCATAGCTACCATATAAAGGCGGATATATATAGCTAGGAAGTTTGCTTTCTGGATCATAATACGCAAGCAAGGTTATTACTGATTCCGCTTCACCACGTGGAATAGGCTTAGTATTATCGATTAGAGTTTGATATTTTTGAGTTTGAGAGTTCCAGAAACGATAACCATCAGCATAAATACGATTATACTTTTTAAAATTATTTTGTATCAACCTGATACTATATGGTGTGTGCTGTGTATATAATGCCCCACTATTTGATGGTTCACCTCCAGCCATTGCATCCCACATAAAAACATAGCTCTCTTGAGAGTAATTAGCCTCAGCTTTCCATTTGATAGGGGCAATTAATATATTTGTAAAACTATTGTATTGCCAACCGCTACTATTGCTGTGGCTATCTAATTTTTCACTATTACCAGGATAATGTCCCAAACCATAAGAATGACCTAATTCATGTGATAATTCATTACCTAAAGTGTCAGTTAGCATGACCATACCAGCACCACCGCTCATGCCTTGAATAATTATTCCATTAGCATATTTGCCCTTTACCATCGAAACAGTGTGCAAATTAAATAAATAAGGAGATGTTTCACTCCCGCTGTTAGTTGTAGTGACTGCATAGTTTGCATTATCAATTCCCTTCGCAATTAATGTTTTGGCTATATACTCACGCATATCACCACTATGTACGCCACCGTTTTGGGTGCTTTGATTAGTGTAACTTGTGCCATCTGGTAAAACCACTTTACTCAATCTCACTGGAGAGTAATCGCCAACAATTAATTTGGCAGCTGGAATCGTTTGAAAATATTCAGCTTTCGCTACATCATCCATTTCAAAATTATTATCACTAGCAGGATGTGGATCTGTGAGCATTCCAATGCGAATGTTTTGTAGTACTACTTCTGCAGCAGGTGCAAAATCAAATTTATTGAACCTTGCTTCTTGTCGTATATTTGAAGCATCAAGATTTACAACCGTAATTTTCAAGCCATTACTGACATAATTCCATGGTATTACCGCAGTCCATGCCAAAGTAGAATATTTAACTTTTGAATGCTTATTAGAGATTTGGTTACTTGGTAATATTTTTTTTGGAGGTGTCATATTAATACGCAAATCAGGTAATTTATCATTAGCAATAATTATCTCGAGGTTGCCTACTTTACTAATTGGAGTGTATAAAAATAAAGCTTCACGATTTGCAACTATATCGGGCTTATTTAATGCACCATTGCCTGTTGGATACACAACAGTATTTTGCATAAATTGTCCCATTCCTTTTAAGTATTCTGCTCCTGAATTATTAGTTATTCCATTGTCAATAATATTTAATTTATCCGTAAATCCAATTGCGGGAACCTCTTCTAGATTATTAGTTATTCCATTGTCAATAATATTTAATTTATCCGTAAATCCAATTGCGGGAACCTCTTCTAGATTATTAGTTATTACATTAGGATTATTTGGATTAGATCCTTGTCCACCCTCAGAGCCACCACTATTACATGCAGTTAAACTAATAAACCCACAAAGCAAACTAATTAATTTATTATTTTTCATGTTATTTAACTTCTTTCAATTATTATTTGTTAATAAGTTATGGGCATTATGATAACATATAAAAACATCACATACTACCCCATAAAAATAGGGTGCTATAAATGTATGGTACTGTATAATTATACCATCTTATTTGATGGGCAGAGCTTATAGCCTATAAAAGAAACCATACAAAAAAATAACGAGCTAAGTATTAAATTTGTACTTGGTTGCCAAGGTAGAATTGATACAATAAATGATCCTATCCCTGCCGCAAAGTATTGTAAAGAGCTTATTAAACCAATAGCTTGAGCACCATTATTTCCGAATTTATGCGTAACCGCAACTTGTATTGGCGGGTTTATAAATGCTGTAGCCATTCTAAGTAAAATCACTCCGCAGGTTATTAAAATCAATGTAATTAATCCTATAGATTGAAATGGTATACCAAATATTATTATACAAAGACCAACACTTGAAATAATAATTCCATTTTTAACTAACCCCCATGATGGTACATGGGCACGATTTAACCATAACATAATTTGATTACCTAGTAGATAAAAAGCTGCAATTACAATAAAGACATATGAATATATAATGCTTGAAACATGGTATTCATTGACATACATATAGCTTGATATGGTTATAAACCCATAATAGGAAGCAAAAACACCGCCGATTATTAGTGCTAAAGTATAAAATAAAGGGGTTTTTAATATAGTATAGTAACTCTCGATATATGTTTTTAGATTAAAATTTGATCGAAAAGATTTGGTATTATGATTAGACTCTTTTATTAGTATAAAAGCCCATATTAGTAGTATTCCTTGGATAATCCCAACTATGCTAAAGCAATAACGCCATCCAAGTAACTTTATAATCCAAGCTCCGGCAACAGGAGCTATCGCAAGAGATAATGGTAGGGCGGTTACAAAAACCCCTGTTGCACCAACTTGTTCATCACGATTCATTACATCTTTAATAACTAAACGAAGCACTATATATATAGAAGCACTACCAATTGCTTGAAAAATGCGTAGGATTATAAACATATTTATTGAGTGATTAAGCGCTATTAAAATTGATGCTAGTACTTGAATAGCAATACCTGGAAGTAATATTTTACGTCTACCAAATAAATCGCTAAGCACACCAATAAATAAAAAGAAGAATGCTTGAGAGTACGTATAAGCCCCTATGGTTGACGACATTGTACTTAGACTAGTATTAAACTCCAGGGTCATCTGTGGTAGTCCTGGTACGTAGATATCAGTGCAGGCTTGTGATAAGAAAAATAACAAGGTCATTAATATAATAAGTTGGCGTTTATGGTTTTGTAAATACATAATAATTTTTTTAAAAAAATATAAGGTGGGATTATAGCACTATCTAACTACAACACTGTAACTTAGATCTTGTGGTTACTTAATAATGGTTGGTTAAGAATGTAAAAGCTAGAATACATACTGGAAAATCTTGATAAAATAACTATTAATTATTTTAGGAGATTTTTTATGTATAGAATTACAGGTCAACCAATTAATTTAAGATATATTGCAACATCAATAAAGCAAGACATTCAATTATCGGAGC
>CANFGS010000013.1 GCA_947446595.1 Neisseriaceae bacterium
ATCTACATTGGTATAATATGAAGCGAGTACATCAACGATTTAACAATAAACTTACGCCATTTGAATATCACTTGGAGCTTACCAAAAATGTTAAAATAGTAGCTTAATAAATATAAAATGATTTTCCAGTATGTACTTGGCTCTTACAGTATTATATTCTCTAGCTTCAAACCCCATAGTTATGGTAAAATATCAGCGATAGTAGACCAATTTTATAGGAAGTATTATGTATTTCGGTGAAGTTTTTGCGACTTTTTTATTGTTTTTATTTATTGGGGCATTCTTTTCACCACTAATCGGTGGTTGTTTTGGTGTAATCATAGTATTTACAATATTAGTTGGGTTAATAGTTTTTTTTAGTTTAAACTTCGTATGGTTTTTATTGGCAGGTATAGTAATTTATGCCTCAAGTTTTGTAATAAAGCTTATCCGCTGGTCAAAACTACCAGAAGTAAATGAGTATCTTCATGCGCATCCAAATAGTAAACTTGAAGTTGGGGTGGCGTGCCACAATTGTGGTTCAAGTAATCTTAATAACCAAGGCTTGATTAGTAAAACTGGTAAGTTACGTTACTATACATGTAGCTCGTGTGGCACAACTATGTTTCGCTTCAAGGTTTTATAAATGAGCGCCCCTGTTCGCCAATTAATTTTGGATACTGAGACTACAGGACTTAAGGTAGAAGATGGACATAGAATTGTCGAGTTTGCCGCTCTTGAAATGTTTGATCGTAAACTAACTGGCAATAAACTACATCTGTATATTAATCCCGAACGCGAGATAGATCCTAATGCTGCTAGAATACATGGTATTACTGATGAACAGGTAGCAGATAAACCTATATTTTCTGAAGTAATTGATGAAATTAGAGAGTTTATCAAAGGTAGTGAATTAATTATCCATAATGCCAAATTTGATATGGGATTTCTAAACTATCAATTTAATTTGATAGAAAAAGGTAAAACTGTTGAAAGCTATATAAGCGGTGTTATTGATACTCTTACTATGGCACGCCAAAAATTCCCTGGGGGTAAAAACAGTCTAGATGCTCTTTGTGATCGCTTTAAGGTTGATAGAACAAATCGTGATTATCATGGTGCCTTAATTGATTGCCGCCTCCTTGCTGATGTATACCTTAATCTAACCCGTGAACAAATAAACCTTCTAGAACAACAAACTGCTACCAAGAGTCAATATAATTTTAGTAAAATTGATAGTGGCAAGCTTGACTTAGTGATTACTAAGCCAACAGCAGAAGAAGAGCAATTACATTTAGCATATTTAGAACAATTGGACAAATTATCAAAAGGTAAAAGCCTGTGGTTTAATAAGAAATTAGATGTATGAGTAATTATGTTCTTATTCCGTGTGCTGGAAGTGGCTCAAGGTTTGGAAGTGCTATTCCAAAACAATATACCAAGATTGGTGATAAAACCGTAATTGAGCATACTTTAAATGCTTTTCTACAGATTCCTGAGATTATTGAGATAGTGGTTATAGTTTCTAAGGATGATATTGAGATTGATAAATATGCTTTGATTTCACCCAAAATTAAAGTTGCTCGTGTCGGGTCTGATACTAGGGCTAAGACTGTACTAAATGGGCTAAATTTACTTAAATGTGAAGCTAATGATTGGGTGTTAGTGCATGATGCAGCACGTTGCTGCATTAGTCCTCAAGCTATCAAAAATATGCTAGTCAAACTAAGTGAAGATAAAATTGGTGGGATACTAGCTATTCCTGTAAGTGATACACTAAAGCACGGAAATAATGGATTAATCACCAAGACAGTTGATAGAAACAATCTATACCATGCTCAAACACCACAAATGTTTCGTTATAATGTATTACATAAAGCGTTATCTGGTTGTGATTTAAGTGTTACAACTGATGATGCTAGTGCAGTTGAAGCTTTAGGGTTACCTGTTCATTTGGTCTTAGGGGAAGTAAGCAATATAAAACTAACTTATCCATCAGATATCAAACTAGCAGAGTTTTATTTAGGGGCAAAATGTTAGATATACAATCACTAGATAATCCACTGATAAAGCAAATCGTAAAACTAGTAAATACTAGCAGTTATCGAAAGAGCGAAAAAAAGTGTGTTATCTATGGTCTACATTTGATAGAAGAAGCCTATAAATATGGCTTTTTGGAAAGTATATTAGTTGATGAGGCTCATAACTATAAAGACCTACCCAAAGATGTTTCTATCTATAAAGTAAGTCCGAAAGTACTTGCTAAGATAAATCTTCTTGAGGGCAAATATGATATAGTTGGGGTTGCGAATTTCAAAACAAGTAATAATGATATCTATAATGAAGACTGTATTGTTTTAGATAATGTACAAGACCCAGGTAATCTAGGAACAATTATTAGAAGTGCGAAAGCTAGTGGCATAAACAATATTGTGCTAACTAATGGGTGCGTAGACTCATATAACCCAAAAGTATTACGAAGCTCTCAAGGTGCGGTATTTGGAGTAAATATCATTGATATTGATGATATTACTAACTTCATAAAAAGGTTTAAAGGTAGCATAATAGCAACAGTTCCAGATGCCAAAAATAGTTTATATGATATCGATTTAAGATCTACAACAGCATTTGTATTTGGTAATGAAGGTTCAGGTATAAGTTCTAATATACTTAATATGATAGATACAAAAGTAAATATCCCTATGCAAAATAATACTGAGTCAATAAATGTAGCTATGGCAATGGCGGTATGTGTGTTTGAACAGTTAAGACAAAGGCTAAATAAGTGAAATATATCATCACGAATCTTTTATTAAGGTTTATGGCATATTTGCCATTATGCTTTTTACGTTCATTCGGTAGCTTAGTTGGTTATATTGCTTTTGGACTACCAAAAAAATCATCAAAAAGGATACGAGATAATCTTCTAGCAACAAACCTAGCAACTCTTAATAATGTCGATGAAATGGTTCTAAAAACAGCGCGTGAGCTTGGAAAAACCTTGATTGAAACAACTTCTATTGCTTGGTATAGGTCAAAAAAGCATAATGCTAGTTTGATAAAAAAAACTATTGGTTTTGAATACATGGAGAGTGTTTTAAATAGTGGTAAACCCGTAGTGTTTTTAACTCCGCATTGTAGTAGCTTTGAAGTTGCTGCTAAAGCCACAGCTTCGCTTACTAAGCGAATGTTTACTATCCTCTATAAACCATCAAAAGAGGCATGGTTTAATAAAATGATGATTGAAGGACGAACTGAAGATAATATAACTCTAGTCCCAACGAATCGTCTTGGAGTTTTGACACTAGCTAAAAACATACGTGCAGGTGGAGTTATTGGTATACTACCAGACAGTATAGCTAGTTCAGGGGACGGGGTATGGATTGAATTTTTTGGTAAAAAAATGTTTGCACCAACCTTGGCTGCTAAAATGGTTTTAACTCCTGATGCTGCAACATTTATAGTCTCAATTAAAAGAATTAGGGGTGGTTTTAGTATGAATTCTGTACCATTCAAACCTGTAGATGATGAGATCACTAATGTTGTACGAGATATATATAAAGTGATTGAAGATGCGATACTTGAAGCTCCAGAACAGTACTATTGGAGTTATGATAGGTTTCGGGTGCCTTATCATGCAAAACTATCTTAGGAGCTTATTATGCAAAAAGGTTTAACTGCAATAGCTTTATTTTTGGTGCGACTACTTAGTTTCTTGCCGATATCTCTTACTATGGTATTAGGCGGAGCTTTGGGTAGCCTTGGATATTATGTTGCTAGAAATCGTAGAAATGTGGGGTTAAAGAATCTAACGCTATGTTTTCCAGAAATGAGTGATACTGAAAAACGTCGTATTATAAAAGAACATTTTAAATATATACTTACAAGTGGTTTACAATATGGTCTAGTTTTTTATGCTAGTAAGGAACGCATTCAGAAAATCGTTAAATTAAAGAACCTTGATAAATTACTTAAATATTATAAGCAACAACCAATAATACTACTTTGTCCACATTTTGTGGGGTTAGATTTTGGAGCGATACGACTAACTCATGAAGTGGTAGCGATTGGGCTTTATTCCGTACAAAAAAATAGTATAATTACTGAAAAACTAAAAGATGCCCGACTGCGCTTTATTAAAAATAAAGGCGGTAAGATGTTTGCTAGACAAGAGGGGCTTCGTCCCGTAATTAAAGAATTACGCAAAACCAATCATATATTTTATTATCTGCCAGATCAGGACTTAGGAGAAAGAGATTCAATCTATATACCGTTTTTTGGACAACATACATGTGCAACAGTAAATGTCTTACCAAGGCTAGTTAAAATGGCAAATGCTGTAGTTATTCCAGCTGCCGTATACTGGAATGGAAGAAATTACGAGATGGAGTTTTATGATGCTTGGGGTAATTACCCAACAGATAATTTAGAAGCTGATGTTATTCGTATGAATAAATTTGTAGAACAAGCGGTCATGAAAAATATTTCCCAATATTTTTGGCTACACAAAAGATTTAAAACCCAGCCAGGTGTAGAGCGTGGCTCAATTTATAAAGATTGTTGAGATATTATGCATGTAGTGGATAGACCAAGTAAATACTCGAAAGAATACCTTCAAAAACTATTTCAATATAGCCTTGGTGAGGATATAGCTAACTCAGTTAGCCATATTGTAGGTAGCTTTTTTGGGCTTTATGCCTTAATTAGTCTATCATGGACGGCGGGACGTTATGGCCATAGTGTTGATACTATAGCTTTTGTGGTTTATGGAATATCAATATTGTTTTTATTTTTAATGAGTGCCCTATATCATTCTATGATTAATCACACAGCAAGAACTGTATTTAAACGTATGGATCATATAGCAATATATATAATGATAACAGGAACGTATACACCATATGTATTTAGTCTTCTAAAGACCCAAAGAGCGTATATATTATACGCAATACTTATAGTTCTTACTGTAATAGGTATTATATTTAAGTCTTTTTTTGCGGGTAAGTATAAAAAATCAAGTACTTTGATTTACGTTTTTATGGGGTGGGCATCTGTGTATCTCATGCCTCAAATATGGGCGGTTATTCCAAAGCTTGGCTCTATTTTTATGATTATGGGTGGTGTAACTTATACTGTGGGGGCTTTATTATATGCCTTTGGTAAATTTAAATACTCTCATATGATATGGCATATTTTTGTTATTTTAGCTGGTGTGTTTATGTTTATTTCAATTAACTTTTTTATATTACAGTATAGGGTTTAACTTATGAATTATGTAGCACATCCTTCCGCTATTATTGATGATGGAGCTATTATTGGCGATGGGACTCGAGTTTGGCACTTTACCCATGTATCAGCTGGAGCCACAATTGGAAATCGCTGTTCTTTGGGTCAGAATGTATTTATCGGTAATAAAGTACAAATTGGGAATAATGTAAAAATACAAAATAATGTTTCAGTTTATGATGGAGTGATTCTTGAAGATAATGTATTTTGTGGGCCATCAATGGTCTTTACTAATGTATATAATCCAAGAAGTCATATTGAACGTAAGCATGAGTACAAAAAAACTCATGTGAAATACGGAGCTACTATCGGTGCAAATGCAACTATTATTTGTGGAGTTACCCTTGGAAGATTTGCTTTTATTGGAGCTGGTAGTGTAGTTAAGGCTAATGTGCGGGACTATGAAATAATAGTTGGAGTTCCTGGGCGTCATCTGGGATTTATGTGTGAGTGTGGAGTTAGACTACCCAAAACTCATGGTGAAATAGCTTGTAGTTCATGTCATGCTAAATATACCCTAGATAATAATGGCTGTCATAGGCATCATGCTTAATAAAAATAGCATTGCAAATTTAATTGTAACAACTAATCTTGATAGATCTGAAGTTAAAATACTTCTTGGCCACCTTTTAAGATTTACCAAAGCTCAATTAATTACCCACAATGATTACATTTTAAATAATTCACAATTACAAGAATTTTATGAATTATGTAATCAACGTCTACTAGGTATACCGATAAATTATATTACAGGTACTAGGGAATTTTATTCACGCGAGTTTAAGGTGAATTCAGATACTTTGATACCGCGCCCTGAAACTGAGCTATTGGTTGATACTATTTTAGAATATGCTAAAGCTGGGTTTTCGCTTCTAGATTTAGGCGCTGGGAGTGGCTGTATTGCAATTAGTGTAAAATTAGAATCTCCAACTCTTTTTGTATCTGCAGTTGATAAGTCACCCAAAGCTCTTGAGGTTGCTAAATTTAATGCTGCTAATTTGGGTGCCAATGTAGAGTTTAAACAAAGTGATTGGTTTTCAAATGTTGATGCTAAATATGATATTATAGTTAGTAACCCTCCATATATTCATCCCGAAGATAATCATTTAGATAATTTGAGTTTTGAACCACTTGATGCTTTAACCGATTTTTATGACGGACTTTCGTGTTTAAGACATATTATAACTAACGCTAGAAATTATTTAAATAATGATGGTATATTAATGGTTGAGCATGGTTATGATCAAGGAGTTAGTGTTCGTGAGTTATTTATTTTGAATGAGTTTGCTAAAGTAACAACTCTTTGTGATTACTCGAGAAATGAGAGGATAACTTTAGGGGCTGCTGTTAACTAACACCCCTAAAGATTATTTATTTTTTAGCGCGTTTACGATCTGTTTCGTTTAGATGACGCTTTCTAATTCTAAGTGTCTTAGGAGTTATTTCTACTAACTCATCATCATCAATAAACTCAATTGCACGTTCAAGTGTCAAGATAACTGGTGTAGTTAAACGCACAGCCTCATCAGTACCTGATGCTCTAACGTTGGTTAATTGTTTACCTTTGATTGGATTAACTACCAAGTCATTATCACGGCTATGGATACCGATAATCATTCCTTCGTATAGTTTGTCCCCAGGGGATACAAACATACGTCCACGATCTTCAAGTTTCCAAAGTGCATAAGCAACAGCATCACCTTGTTCTTGAGAGATAAGCACGCCATTACGACGCCCAGGTATATCAGCTTTTATAGGGCCATAATCATCAAATAGATGTGCCATTAATCCACTACCGCGTGTTAGGGTTAAAAACTCACCTTGAAATCCAATAAGTCCACGAGCTGGAATACGGTATTCCAAACGACTACGTCCATTACTATCTGATGTCATATCAACTAATTCACCACGACGACGACCTAGTTCTTCCATCACTGACCCTTGGTGCTCTTCTTCTATATCTACAGTTAGTAGTTCATATGGTTCAGTTTTTTCACCATTAACCATCTTCATAACTACGTGAGGCTTAGCTACTGCTAATTCAAAGCCTTCACGGCGCATGTTTTCAATTAAAATCGTAAGATGCAGTTCACCACGGCCTGATACTAGGAAAGCATCAGCACTATCAGTGTCTTCAACTTTAAGCGCAACGTTTGTTAGTAGCTCTTTATTTAGACGGTCACGAATCTGACGACTTGTTATAAATTTACCTTCAGTTCCTGCTAATGGTGAAGTATTTACTTGGAATGTCATACTTAGAGTTGGTTCGTCAATTTTTAGCATTGGTAATGGTTCTGGATTATTCACATCACAAATTGTTTCACCAATACCGATATTTTCAATACCATTAATAAGTACGATATCACCAGCTACTGCTTCGTTAACATTCGCACGTTCTAAACCTTCAAATACTTGTACTTGATTAATTTTAGCGGTTTTGCGTTCACCATCCATACCTGTTGCTACAATGACTTGAGAATTTGGTTTAATACGTCCTTGACGAATACGTCCAATTCCAATTCTACCAACAAAGCTAGAGTAATCTAGTGCAGAAATCTGTAATTGTAAAGGTGCATCAGCATTATCTTCAGGGCCTACTACGTGCTCTAAAACTGTATCAAATAAAGCTTCCATATTATCAGTAATATTATTTTGATCCATTGTAGCAAAGCCATTTAGAGCTGAAGCAAATACTACAGGGAAGTCTAGTTGTTCTTCAGTTGCACCAAGTTTGTCAAATAGGTCAAAAGTTTTATCAATTACCCAATCGCATCTCGAACCGGGACGGTCTATTTTATTGATAACTACAATTGGTTTTAGACCAAGCGCAAGAGCTTTTTTGGTTACGAAACGAGTTTGGGGCATAGGGCCCTCGACCGCATCAACCAAAAGTAAAACTCCATCAACCATTCCTAAAACCCGCTCAACTTCACCACCGAAGTCGGCATGTCCTGGTGTATCAACTATATTAATACGTGTACCTTTATAGTTTAGTGAAACGTTTTTGGCTAAAATTGTAATTCCACGTTCTTTTTCTAGATCATTACTATCCATAACGCGTTCAACAACTTGTTGATGAGCTGAGAATGTCCCAGCAGATTGTAATAATTTATCCACTAATGTGGTTTTTCCATGATCGACGTGGGCGATAATTGCGATATTACGTAAATTTCTCATTAATTCAAATCTTTCTATTTCTTATGTGCTGATTGATGTTTTTATACGACTACATATATTTTATGTAACGCGTGATTATACCATACTTATTGATAAAGTATTAAATGTACCCAACCGGAATTTGAATGATTTTTGGTGTAAGCCATTCAATTGTATCTGCTTGGTTAATTATAATACCTAAATTTAGTTCATTATCTTCGATAAATCTATTTAATGAAACAAGCTGTCTTTTATCTATACGGATGCCATATTTTATCTCAATTGGTACTATTCCAAAGCGACCTTCGAGTATTAAGTCAATTTCTGCTCCATGTTTGGTTCGATAATGATATGCTGACCAAGATCCTAGAGATTTTGCTTGAAGTCCTTTTATAATTTCTTCAATTACAAACCCTTCAAAAGAGCGCCCCATAAGCGGATGTTGTTTCAAAAACTCAATATCCATCATTCCAGTTAGATAATGAAGTAATCCAGAATCAGCAAAGTGACCCTTGGGCATTTTTACTAAACTTTTATAATCAGCTTTCTCAAAGCTATTTATATTTCGCCATAGAAATGTTCCTGAGCAAATTTCAAGATAGTTTTTAACACTACTCTCACCAATTTCCAGATCTCTAGCACATTCTGCTTTATTTAAAATAGTCCCTGATAAATGAGCTAGTACTCTAAAGAAACGCTGAAAGTTATTTTTGTTAATATTAGGAAATAATGCAGCTACATCACGGTAGAGATACGACTTTTCATAAAATTCAAACCAGTTTTGTTTTTCTATTGCATTATCTAACATACTTACTTCCGGGTACCCACCATTAAACCAAGCGTTATCAATAATATTTTTGGGTATTTGCGGTGTGTTAATTTGAATTATTTTTTTATTTACTTTAGTTAGGTTGTTTTCAAACCATTGATAAAAATCACTTAAAGGTGCTTCTGCAATTTCGTTGGTTTTTAGTGTTCCGAGTTCAACTATAGCTATTCTACCTGCTAATGATTCAGAAACATGTTTTAATAGTTCTGGGCTACTTGATCCCGTTATTATAAAACGTCCTTTTTGGGATCGATTTTCATCAATTACACCACGTAATACATCAAATAGCATAGGGTGAATTTGTGCCTCATCAAGTATTACCGAGTCATTATTATCTCTAAAGAATATCTCTGGATCAGATAATATTCGTTCCTGTTCACTAGGCTTTTGCATGTCAATATAACGCCAGTTTGGTCTTAAGTTTTTTACCAAAGTGGTCTTACCTACTTGTCGTGCTCCAATGATTGCTACTATTGGGAATTGGGTCAATAGTTGTTCTACTCTTATTGTTAAATTTCTTTCCATACCGGTAAAATCCTCTAACAGCTTACGGAATTTACCGGTATTATATCATATTAGACTGCAAGTTGTACTATAATGATAGATAATCGCATTGATGAATTCAGCGAAAGATTATTCACTATAGTATAATACAAGGCTAATGGATCTATAATTTACGTATACTAGAATGGAACTTAAAGTTTAGCAAATGATTGAATGTAAAAATTTGGTACTTGGGTACCGTGAACCACTGGTAGAGCCTTTTAGCCTCAAAGTTGCTGATAATAAATGGATGGGTATAATTGGCGAAAATGGAATAGGTAAATCTACTTTCATGAAAACCATTCTTGGAGTTATCAAACCAA
Source organism: Neisseriaceae bacterium (assembly GCA_947446595.1). GTDB lineage: Bacteria > Pseudomonadota > Gammaproteobacteria > Burkholderiales > UBA11063 > Aquella. The sequence goes on from CANFGS010000013.1 coordinate 10,117, forward strand.
TATCGGGTAGTATTAATATTTTTGGTAAAAATATTGGGCAAGTTAATAATATTATTTCTTACATTCCTCAAGAGCGGGAAATAAATTTAAGTGATTTAATGAGTGGCTTAACTCTAATAAAAAGTAGTTACCACGGTACCTCATTTGGATTGCCATTACTAAACCGTAAACTTCATAATAGAGCTCTTGAATTACTAGAGTTAGTAGGTGCTACCAAATATCAGCATCAACCATTTAATACCTTATCAGGTGGACAAAAAAAACGAATATTTCTAGCTCAAGCTTTAATTAATGATCCGCAGTTATTGCTTCTTGATGAGCCCTTGGCTGATTTGGATCCGAGCGCCAAACAACATTTTATTGATGCCTTAGAAGAAATTCATAAGCATAAAAACCTGGGTCTTCTTATAATTTCACATGATATGCACGAAATAGCCTCACATTTGGATGGGTTTATCCATTTTAAAGATAAGCTTGTACATTCTTGTGTGGAATTGCCTTGTGCAGCAAAGGATACCTATGTGGGTATATGATTTTATGCAACATGCCTTATATGCTGGGCTTATTATTGCAACAGTTTGTGGTGTAGTTAGTGTTTTTGTGGTTTTAAGGCGTAGTGCTTTTGCCGCACACGCTCTAGGGCATATGAGTTTAACAGGTGCTGCCGGAGCTGCTTTAATAGGGGTTTCAGCGATAACTGGACAATTATTATTAAATATACTTTGTGCTATTATCATGGGGCTAATGGGAGATAAGGTTAAAAAAAATGATTTGGCTGTTGGGGTAGTACTAACTTTTGTTCTTGGACTTGGAGCATATTTCCTATTTTTATTTCAAAATAACTATGCCGGAAGTGTAATGAGTATTTTATTTGGTAATATACTTGCTGTATCAAGTCAGCAGATTTATATTTTATTAGTTCTTGCTGTAATAATTTTACTTACTTTAGCAATCGTTATTCGTCCTTTGATTTTTGCATCAATTGATCCAGTTCTTGCTAAGTCCAAAAATGTAGCTGTCAAATTTTTGGCAGTGCTATTTTTTGTGCTTTTAGCTCTAACTGTTTCAATGGCGTGTCAGATTGTTGGTGCGTTACTTGTATTTGTCATGCTAATAATTCCTGGGGCAATAGGAATGCAGTGGGGCGATAGTATATATAAAATTACTTTTATTAGCGTTGTAGTTGCTAATCTAACAGTAGTAATTGCTTTGTATATAGCGTATTATTTTAATCTGCCTACAAGTGTTTGTATCACAATGATTCTCTCTTTAATTTATTTTTTAGGAATTCTAAGATGGCATTTAAGACATTTCTAAAACATCACTAACTTTTTGGAGTAGTAATAAATGGAAAGCAAAATTAATTCAAAAATAGTTATGAGTGCTATATTAGTAAGTCTATTTATGACAACTAACGCTGATACTGATCCATACGCCAAATTTGATAAAGCTAAAAAATTAAAACAGTTAACTCCGGTTGAGCTTTCAGTTACCCAAAAAGCTGATACTGAGCCACCTTTTAATAATGCGTATTGGAATAATGAAGCTAATGGGATATACGTAGATATAGTCTCTGGTGAACCATTATTTAGTTCTACCGATAAATTTGATTCTGGTACTGGTTGGCCAAGTTTTAGTAAACCGATTGATAAAAAATATATTGTTACTAAAACCGATGGTAGTATGTTTATGGATAGAGTAGAGGTTCGTTCACGTGATGCTAACTCACATTTAGGGCATGTTTTTGATGATGGCCCAAAACCAACAGGGCTTCGTTATTGTATGAATTCAGCTTCAATGCGATTTATTCCAGAGAGCCAGATGGTAAAATCTGGATACGGGCAGTATATGTATTTATTCAAACACTAAATTTTGCACTAATTTTTTATTGTATTGTATGATAATATTATTCCGCTATATTTTTTATAACAAGGAGATAGAATGAAAAAAATAGTATTAGTTATGGGATTAATTGGGATTACTAATGTATATGCAAATGAATGTGCAAATTCGCCAAATCCAGAAGTTAAACAGGCACTCAAATGGTACCGCGATTCTTCGGAACAAAGAGCATTATATAACCAAGTTTTTGGAGTTGGTGCTAAATATATCAGTAATTGGATTAGTGAAAATGACCCTGAACCCAAAACATGGGGTGTAGTGCTTGATATTGATGAAACGGCTTTGGATAATTCTTGGTATTTTAAGAAGTGTACTGATTTAACCACTACTGAAGATGGTTTTAGTCATTATGTAGCTATTCCAGGAAAATCAGTTGCACTGCCTGGAGCAGTAGCTTTTACTTGCAGTGTTAAGAAAAATGGTGGCTATGTAAGTTTAGTATCTAATCGAGATGGATCTTACAAAGATGCAACAGGTAAGGTATTAGATGCTACAATAGCAAATCTAAAACATGAAGGAATATGTTTTGATCAAGTAGTTCTAGCTAATCAAAAAGATTCGAAACATCCCTCAGATAAAAACCCACGCTTTGATGCTATACAGTCAGGAAATTATGACGCAAACCAAATGGTATGGTCTAATAAACTACCAGCTCATAAGGTGATAGCTTATTTTGGAGATAATGTTCAGGATTTTCCAAAATTCAAACAAGCTAAAACTTATTCATTATCACCAAATGATAAAGCTTTTGGTATATTTGGTAATGGATACTTTATCTTGCCTAATCCGCTATATGGAAGCTGGCAGGGTAATGATTACAAATAATTAATTATCTGGGGTCTATGGTATAATTCGCTTTTCTAATCATTCTTTGGAAATACTGCCATAGACCATCTTAAAATTACTTACCCAGTAGAATTGCCTGTTAGTCGTGAGATTGACGCGATTCGCCAATTAATTAGCAAAAACCCGGTAGTTATTGTGTGTGGTGAGACTGGCTCTGGTAAAACCACACAATTGCCAAAACTATTGTATGAGATGGGATATAGTAAAGATGCTCTTATTGGTCACACTCAGCCGCGAAAAGTAGCAGCCAGAACTATCACTCATCGAATTAACCAAGAAATACGTGAAGCTAATAATATCAAAGATCAATCAAATGCTACACTCGATATTGTTGGTTATAAAGTACGTTTTCATGATAAAACTTATGGTCATACAGCAATAAAACTGATGACTGATGGGATTTTATTACAAGAAATTAGTAGTGATAGACTACTATCAAAATATAAAGCAATTATTATTGATGAAGCCCACGAACGAAGCCTTAATATAGACTTTATTTTAGGATATCTAAAAACTATTCTAAATAAACGTCCTGATTTAAAAATAATCATTACTTCAGCAACTATCGATAATCAGCAATTATCTAAGTATTTTAATAATGCTCCAGTTATAAATGTCGAAGGTAAAACTTATCCAGTTGACATTATTTATCAAGAACTAGGAGAAGAAAATAATTTAAATGCTACTATTTACCAAGCAATAGAGAGCTGTTATGCTCTTGATAGTGGAAATGTACTCGTATTCTTACCGGGTGAACGTGAGATTAAAGAGTGTATTAGCTATTTGGGAAAAACTAATTTACGCCGTAATGAAATCCTACCATTATTTTCACGCCAAAATGAAGCGGAACAAAATCTGGTTTTTAGTGAAAATGGCAAACAAAAAATTATCGTAACAACTAATGTAGCCGAAACATCTTTGACTATTCCTGGAGTTAAATTTGTAATTGATAGTGGATTAGCTCGAGTGAAACGTTATAATATTAGAAATAGAGTAGAGCAATTACAGGTTGAGCCAATATCAAAAGCTAGTAGTAAGCAGCGTTCAGGTAGAGCTGGACGAACTAGTCATGGTATGTGTATACGCTTATTTAGTGAACAAGAGTTTAACTTACGTCCAGAATATACCGATCCTGAGATTATTAGAAGTAATCTAGCTAATGTTATTTTGCGCCTAATTGGACTAAAATTGGGCGATCCACTGACATATCCATTTCTTGATTTACCGCAAAATACTGCTTATAATGATGGTTTTAAGACCTTATTTCAACTAAGCGCATTAAATGATTATAATCAAATTACTGATATTGGGCGGTTATTAGTTAAAATACCTATTGATGTTAATTTGGCTAAAATATTATTATCAGGAGCTAGAGAATTTAATTGTCTAACAGAAGTTTTGATAATAGTTTCTTTTTTATCAATAAGCGATCCCCGTGAAGTACCTCTTGAACACCAACAATTAGCTCGTGAACGCCATCAAATATGGGCAAATAAAAAATCAGATCTTGTAGTTATATTAAATCTGTGGAATTGGTACCATGATGAATTAGAAAATAAAAAGTCTACCAAAAAACTTATAGAAAAATGTTATTCACAGTTTTTATCTTATCCACGTATGCGGGAATGGTATGAATTACATAGTCAATTAAAAGATGTCATGGGAAATCTCGGTTATAATGATACCAATGCTCTTAATGTAAATACTGATGAGAGTTATCAACGCTTGCACCAAGCTCTTCTTTGTGGGTTTTTAAATAATATCGGCCAAAAAGATTCGGTGGAAGATTTTTATATTGGTACCAATGGTAAAAGAATAATTATTCATCCATCAAGCCAGATAACTAAACCTAAATGGATGGTATCTTCAAGCCTTAATCAAACAACAAAGCTCTATGCAAGAATAAATGCTTATATAGAATCGCAGTGGTTACTGCCTATGACTACTCACTTAGTAAAATATAATTATTCCAATGAAACTTGGGATAAGAAGCGCGGTGAGGTTGTTGCATATGAACATATTATCTTTGGCGGGCTCACAATAGCTAAGAAAAAAGTCGCGTTTTCTAAAATAAATAGCGTTTTAGCTCGAGAGATTTTTATCAAACAAGGTATTGTATTAAATGAATTAGGTAAGAATTACAAATTTATTAATAATAACCAAAGTGTAATTGAGAGCTTGGAGGAGTTGGAAGATAAGCTTCGGTTGTCATTTATTATTATTGAAGATGAGCTTTTTGATTTTTATAATCAATTTATTCCTAATGATATTTGTGATATTCGTTCTTTTGATGTATGGTGCAAGATTAATGAATTAAAGTTGTTTATTAATAAAGATGAATTAGTTAAAAAACTAATTGCTGATGATAGCCATATGACTTTATATCCTGATTATATGATGGTTAATAATAACAAATTAAAATTACAATATGTATTTAATACTGATAGCCTGGAAGATGGAGTTACTGCAACTATATTCATCGATAGATTACTTCAAATTGAGGATGAGGCTTTTACTTATTTGGTTCCAGGGTTGATTCGGGATAAGGTTGCTTTTATAATTAAAATGCTTCCTAAGCCTCTACGTATCAGAATTAATCAAGGTAATGATTTTATTACTAATTTCCTTCAAAATTCGCCTTATACAAATTTTAATCCTGATTTTGTAGAATATTTGAATACTAATTATAAAGAAGATATAAAAATATTAGAGATTGAAGCAATTAAGTTACCTAGGCATTTAGTTTTTCATTTTCAAATAGTTGATAAGAAGAAACCACTTCTTGTGGGAGATAGTCTTATAACCTTAAAACAACAATTAGTTCCGGAATTAAATAAACTAATTGATACCTATGCAAGCGATTATAACCAAAGAAATATCACCAGTTGGGTTGATAAAATGGATAAACTTCTAAATCCAGTTAGTAAATCTCTAGGTTATTTAAGTCTTAAAGTAGATGGGGCTAATGTTGACTTGGTAGTAATACCTGATTTAGCTAAAGCTAACGTTCATACGCGACTTGGATTGTTACAGCTTATCAAAAATAATTTATCTCAGCAAATCAAATATTTAGAACAAAAACGCTTTTCTAACTTTACCCAAACAGCAATGTATCTTAAGAATATTGATAATAGTGAAAAATTATTAACAGATAGTATTAATTTTATTTTACGAATGTCAGTTGATTTAACTAATATACCAAGCAATAATATTGATTTTGAGAAACTAATTAAAATAGCAAGCCAAACAATTATTCAAAACACCACCTTGTTTGCTAACGTGTTGTTTAGTATCGGTAAATGTTATCATGCATTATCATTGAGACTCGATGGACATAATTTAGAGTCAGAAGTTGAAGAGCAGCTCGATAATTTAGTTTATAGTGGTTTCTTACGCTATACTCGGTATTCTCAACTAGAGCATTTTCCGCGCTACTTACAAGCTATTATCAAACGTTTGGATAAATACGCCATAGACAAATCTCGAGATAGTACAATTAGTAAAGATATAAATGAACTTTATGAATCATGGTATGAGTATGTAGATAAGCTTGAACAAGCAAATAAAATAGTTAGTCGTGAGATATATGACTTTAGATATAAAATAGAAGAATTACGTGTATCTTTATTCGCTCAAGAATTAAAAACACAGTATCCCGTATCATTAAAACGCTTATGGCGTGAACTTGAATCAATATAAAATCATCAAATACATAAATCACTAATATTTACAATTAAGATTATGCCCCTAAAATTAATGCCTTAGGTATTAGCAAAATTCTATTGCAATTGCATGGTATAATTTCTTCAAGTTCAAAATAGTAATATAAGGTGATTTATTATGGTATTCATTTTTTTGTACAATGTTGTTTACATTAAGACAGATTTCAAAAAGATACAAGCTTTGTCTAAGTCTAAACTGATTTTAATCGGTACTCCTTACTGTTTCAAATATTTAACTTCAGTAAATCGAAGTTGTTTTGATCATATTCATCAAATATCAAGAGATTTCCAAAATATTGATTATAGCGAGGTTGATGCTATCATTAAAATGTATGTTGATTTCTATGGCTCTGAAAATATAAGAATATTAAGTAATGAGGATAGTGTACATCTTGTATGTGCTGATCTTAGAGAGAAATATCAAATACCTGGATATAACAAAGAGCAATTGTTGCCTTATGTAGACAAAGTGATTTCTAAAAATAAACTTAATAATGTAGTTAGGATACCTAAGTTTAGCAAGTTTAATAAGATTGAATATGCTGATAATAAATTTGCATATTTAAATAAGTTAGTAGAACAGCTTGGCTGGTTTCCATTATTTGCAAAGCCTATTGATTTGGTTAGTAGTGTAGAAACGCACACTATAAATAACATGACTGAGTTTTTTAATATTGCTGAAAGAATTTTATCTCATGATTATGAATTCGAGGTTGATGAATTCATTGATGGTGATCTCTTTCATTGTGATGCAATGATTATTGGTGGAGAAGTCAAATTTTTTATGATTGGTAAATGTAGTTTTGCCCTAGCACGGTTTTTCGATGGAAAACCTGTAGGAAGTATTCCAGTTGTAGACAAGAAAGTATTTAATACTTTAGAGGAATTTTGTAATAAAGTATTTAAACAGTTAGATTGTCATGATAGTGCTTATCATATGGAAGTATTTCTTGAGTATAAAACCAATGAGTTTGTATTTTTAGAAATTGGTGCGAGAACTGCTGGGGCATTAGTTTCAAGAGTATATAAAAAATTATTTGATATTAATATAGAGGAAGTTAATTATTTAATTCAAATGGGATTAATTAATGATGTTGAAATTAAAAAAGAAAATATATATGCCGGATTTTTAAATTTTCCAATGATTAAAGGTGAGGTGGTAGATATTATAAAACCCAATATAGATATAGACCATGAATTTATAAGGTTTGTGCGACCACAGGAAAAATTAAATCAAGCCCAAAATTTATTGGATATTTCTTGTAGTATCATATTTTGGGATAAATATTATGAAAAAGTAGAACATGCTTTTGAGTATCTAAAGGATTATAACCCATTACAGTTGAAAGGTGAAATTTCATGGAAATAAATTTAAATAATTATTTTGAAATGCTGGACTTGTTGTTTAACGCAATGCCATTTGTATTTTGGAAAGATAGAGCTGGAGTATATCTAGGAGGTAATATCAATCAAGCCAAAGAATTTGGTTTTGAGAGCTCTCAAGATTTTATTGGTAAAAGTATTTATGAAATTCTTGAAGATCAAAAAACTGCAAGATTAATTGATATTAATGATAGCGGTATAATGGAAAAAGGTAAAGCAATAATAATTGAAGAAACAATTAGTACGCCAAATGGTGAAAAAACTTATCTATCTCAAAAACACCCAATAAAAGATAGTAAAGGTAATGTAATAGGGCTATTTGGATTTTCTATGGATGTTACCGAGCTTAAAAAATTTGAACGGATTGCTAAATTACAGCAGGAAAAATTCAGAATAATTGTTAAGCAAGTAATGCATGATATTACTTCTCCAATAACGAGTATTAATATTATTGTGAGTAAATTAGGTAATAATGTTCCAGAAGCTGATCGAGTGACGCTAAGACACGCAGCAATGCGAATTGCAGGTATATCACAGAAATTACTTGGGCGTTATAATGAGGAATCGCTTGATGCTGAAAACGGGAATCTTTTGGTATCACTTGCTTTATTACAAATAATAAATGAAAAAAGAGAAGAACATAGAAATAGTGATGTTCTTTTTGAAGTTGATATTGACGAAGAGGCTAATTTTGTCTTTATAAAGCATAATCAAGGTATTTTTAAACGCATGCTATCTAACTTGGTTAATAATGCGGTTGATGCTCTTAAAATAAGTGATAGTGGTAAAGTTAATATTCATGTTGGAGTACATGCTTCTAATGCAATAATTACTGTTCAGGATAATGGTTTGGGGATGCCAGAACATATTATAGAAAAATTTAATCAAGGGGTTGCTGTAACCGAAGGGAAAGAGGAAGGGCATGGAGTTGGATTAACTCAGATTCGAGATGCGATATTATCAGGTAATGGAAACTTTAAAGTTCATGCATCAATGGACGGAACTCGAATAACTATTCGATTTCCAATAATTGCAACACCAAATTGGCTGGCTAAAGAAATAAATTTAAGCTCTAATGATACTGTTATCATTTTAGATGATGATGAGTCAATTCATGGTTCTTGGGATACGCGGTTTGAAAATATTATTAAAAAAAATCCAACACTCAAAATTAAGCATTTTTATGAAGGGCATGAAGTGATTTTGTATATCAATAGTTTAACACCTGAACAAAAAAAAGATATATTCTTATTGACTGATCTTGAACTGTTAGAGCAAGGTATTAATGGCTTGGAAGTAATATCGCAGACCCAAATGTCACGTGCAGTATTGGTTACTAGTTATTCATTAAATGAAGATAAGCAATTAGAAGTCACAAGAGGAAATATTAGGGTTCTACCAAAGGAGTTCGTGTCAAATGTAAAAATCAAATTGGATAAAAATATTCCTTTTGCTAGTAAAAAAGTTGACATGGTGTGGGTGGAGGATCAGAAATGGTATATTGATGATATGGTTAATCGCTATTATAGTCATCTAAAAGTAGATAAATATTATGATCCAATTAGCTTTATGGAGGAGGTTTCGCAATATTCGCTAGATACTAAAATAATTTTAGATACTTATTATGAATCGTCAGATGGAACTGAACAATATAATATAACTGGCTATGATATGGCACATGAGCTTTATAGTATGGGTTTTACGAAATTAATAATTTTAACAGGTGAAGATCCAGATGGACGGGCTCCTGTATATTTGAAAGTTGCTAGGAAAGTCGATGATCATGCTCTTAAAAATCTAGATAAACTTTGAAAAATAAATTATACAATGGAGACAAGAAATGTTAAGAACTAAAGATGGTAGAACCCTTGCCGTAGAAGAGTTTGGCTGGGATGAGGCCGTAGATATAATTGCCAAAACTAATCCTGATTTAGCTAAAACAATGAATATGTTTGATAGTGTAGGAGATTATAGGTTTTATAAGGCAAGTTATAGTTTTGGAGGGGAAATAATTAATAATGGAATTTGTTATCTGCCATTAAGTGACGGGGGTAGTATCTCCTTTAAGGATTCGCAATTACCAGAAATTTTACAAGATGATCTTGGTTATAATATCAATGAAAATCCACTTGGATTAGTAATATGTAAAAATGCTGAATCATATTTGATGGGTGATGCTGGGATACAAACGAATACTATTATCTCCCCCGGACAAATGTTTGGTATTCCTAGGGCAATTGATGATACAAACAATACCTCAACTTCAGCCTTAGCCTTTGACCTAGATGCAGGAAGCCGTTCACTATTTATGCTAACCAAGATTAGTGATCAAATATATCATAATCGACTGCAAGAGTACTATGGGACAACGATGGCAGCTCCGGCTACACCACAAGATCATTGGGCGTTATTTAAAGATATTGCATATAAAGCAGGCTCACCTTGGCGTTGTGAGGTAATGTTTTTTTCTAGGGCCTGGATTAATAAATTAAAAAGTGATGAATGGGCCGCGATAGTTAAACGCTTAACACATATACACAGGGCCTCGTATACTATTTGGCATAAGGTTGCCGATATTTGGGATAATACGTTTCACGAAATTGAATTCAACAAACAATTTGCTAAATACTATTCAATGCAGTCAATTGATACCGCTAAAAAATTATTTCGATTAGCTGGTGGGGTTTCGTATGGATTCAAGCCTGCAACTAATGATGATTCAGCACCGATTAGTTTAATTGTTGATGCTTATGCAAATTTGTATAATAAATCAGCAAAACAAAAATATACTCCAATTATTATGGAAGCTGCGAAATTTGATAGACGTGGTAGGTTTCCAGTTTTTTATTCAATTAATCACTCTATTGTAAAACAAGGTGAACTTGAGTCATCTAAAAACAAAAGTCAAATTGCACGACTTGATGAAATAAGAAGAATTGTTGAAAGCTGTAGGAAGGTTATCTTGACGGATAAAAGTCATGTAAAATCATTGCATGAAATTACCCTTGATACAAGGTTCTCTTATTACCATAGTAAGCCAGAAAATTACGATCGAATCAATTGCGCTGGCTTATTAGCAGAAGAAGATGAAAGATTTCTTAATGCAGAAGGCAATGTTTTCCCTAATGCTAGTTTATTTTTTAAGGGTTGTATAAAAATTAGCCATCAATAATTTTATAAGTAGCATAGTATCACTTTGCTACTTATAGAATCTTAATAACAATCAGTTCCAACAAAATCCATTATTTCCGCGGAATTTGATTTGAATCAAGCCTTTTAGATAAAACTAAAAAATAATGCAAAATTTTTAGGATGCATTATGTCCTATATCAATGATATGATGTTCCAGTGTAATTTTTAGCGTGCTATGATTTTTGAGAAATAAATATCTTCACTGAACATCAAGCATGACAAATTCTGCACGAGCACAATGAATTATCAAATATTTTTAGAAATTTCTGTTAGATAATAATATTAGAAAGGTTAATTAAAATGGTAAGTATGTTCGTTAATAAGCGGAAGTTTATTATCTCGTGTATTGTTACAAGTGCTGGTTTCTCTGGAAATGCTTATGCCGATTATTGCAATGGGTCTCAAATGACATGTGCGGTTGCAATAAAAGTTACCAATAAGACTGCAAATCCTGCTGTGGGGTATGGGGTTAAAATCTGGGATAATAGTGATCCGAGCTACAGTTATGATTTTAAAAACTTGTCCATTCCTTCTGGTGAAACAGTTGAAACCTCACAAAGAAGCGGGTCTGATTCTGCTATAAAATATAATGAACGACACTGCTGGTGGGATGCTCCTGATGCAATATGTGGTACCTTATCACTTACGGGGCAAGACTTAGATACTGGTGAAAAGTTTAACTTAGCCGATGCAAAAATTAAACATAGGGATGGAAATCCTTTTTGGAATATGGATAGAGCTATGGATATACATTTTCAGGCTACTAATCAAAAAGTTAGTTCATCTGATACTGATAGAACCCCAGCTTGTTTAATTGAAGATGATAATGGTATGGCAGCACGTGCTAATGATTGGGTGGGTCAGAATACACTAGTACCAAGCATAATGGAAGCTGGCTTGACTTTATGCGTGGATACTGGAAGCGGGTCTAGAACAGATCCAGAAACATTTATATTCAAGAATGTAGAAAATAGTGCACAAAACTTAGAAGCGAGCTCTAAATTATATCCTAAGATATTTTATGATAGTGGTGAAAGTAGCAATTATTCAAGTAATTTTATTACTGGTTTTCATACTGAAGATATATATTATTCACGTACTGACATTGGAGTCAAATGCAGTAAATATCATTTTACGCTCAAAACAACTCCAACTATGTGTAGTGATCTTCAATCTAATTCACCAGCAGGTTCAATTAATAGTGCACAAATAGTAATGGAAGCAGATAGCTCTTTAGGAACAAATCGCAAATTCACTTTATACTTTAATAGTAAGATTGATCAAGTTAACAATGGTGTTGATGCTCAATATACACTTAAATTAGTAGATAATGATCCAACTGCTAAATATTTTCAATTAGGGGTTCCAAATAATACCTTGCTATGTGGGTATGGAGTATGTAAAGGTACGATTACCTATTATCCAACCGGTAATTAAATTTCAGTAGGAAGTGGAATAAAACTTGGTTCTCCAAGGAAACGTGGCAGAACCAGCAAAACTATAATGAACGATATATCAAAGTCAAGGAATATTTAAAATGAATTTCACAAAAAGATTAAGTAGTTTAACATTGATGTGCATATCTTCATTGATTTACCTTTCAGGGTGTAATTCTAGTATGGGTAGTGGTGCTAATGGGACAGCTTCAGGTAAAATCGAATCACGTAATACCTCAGTCTCACAAATAGCAGCTAATAATGATAAAACTTCTTATGAGGGTTCACAGGCATATAATAGCTCATTATTTACCAGTGAAGATGTCAATGGGCAAACTGGTACTTTGACTCTCAGTAAGCCATTGATATCAAACCGAGAAGGAGTTACCAAAGATCTTGATCTTAACCTTAATCTTGTATATTCAAGTTCAGCTACTAATCCTGGTGTTTCAGGATTACCTACTGGCTGGGATATTCAACTATCGTATGTAGTTCCTGATGTTTCAGTAAATATTGATGGTAGTAATTATGTTATTGACTATAATTGGCATGATGCAAGTGGCTATTATTCAGGTTTGAAATACATCAATAACCATGCCGTAGCGTTTAAGAAGGTATTAGCTGGAACACTCAAAGACTGTAATGATAGTGGAACTCCAGATCGTGCATACCAATATGTATATCGAGGTATAGATAGTAGTCATAAGCCATATTTTGAATATTTTGATACTAAGGGTAAGTTATTAGCTAGAACTAATAATTATGGGCGCTGCAATAGTTATTACTATGATGATAGTAGCAATCAAAAGCTTAAGAGTATTATTGATAGTAATGGATTAAAATATCAATTAAGTTATCAGGATAATACTAAACTAACAGTACTTAACCCTGATAATACCAGGATTAGTATTAGCTATAATACTTCTGGGGTAACCTCATACACTGATGCGATGAATTATACAACTTATTATGGCTATAGAGATTACCGCGGGAAGAGGATATTAACCCAGATAACTTATCCTGCAAATTTAATAACGCAGTTAAAATATAAAGATATAATATATGCTACTTGTAGTAATCAAGTGGGTTATTTGCCAGCAGTAGCGAGTATTAGCCATACGAGTAAGGATGGTACAAAGATCTTAAATAGCAGTTCATATGATTATGGAACGAAGACTAATGCTAACTTCACTGGTTATGGCTATGGTGGTGGATACTGTCTTAATAATAAGACTGATTCTTTAGCAGATAGTAATAACACTGGGTTTAGATATGATGTAACGATAACTAAGAATGGTGGTTCTGGTTCTCCTAGTGAAGTAAGTCGTGTGTATTATAACTTTATGCATTTGCCAATGGAACAAGATAATCTAAATACTAATGGTGATGTGTTATCAAAAGTTGAGGAGACTTATGACATTGCTAGTGACCCTAAATATAGAGTAGCTAGTTTTAGTAGTCCTATAGAAACTAATAGTTATCAAAAAGGAGTATTAGTATCACAACAAAATAATAGTTACGATGCCTATAATCAACCAACTAGTAGTATAACTAAGATATTAATTAATGCTAGCTTTATTGATTATACGAGTACTAAAACTAACTATTTTGACGGTAATTCGTTCTTTTTGGTGAAGGATACTACAGATACTGACTTAGTAGGAAGTAAGACTAAAAAGGTAGTTAATAATCTAACTGCAGATGGTCGTGATATACAAGATAGTAGCACCTATGATAATAATAAACCCTGGAAGAAGTTATCATATGGTTATGAAAGTACTACTGGTAGGCTAACGAGCCAGACTTTAGCCTGGTTACAAGGCAGTGAGCCAAGTAGTACTATTACTGATAAATATAACTATAATAAAAGTAGTGGTCTGTTAACTGATGCTAGGACTGATGCTCGTGGACATACTACGCTAATTACTAAAAACATGAATTTGCCAGGCTCTCCGGTGATAAGTGAGACTGATCCACTAGGTAATACTAAGCGTTATAGCTATGATTATGATGGACGAGAAAAGTCAGTAACTAGTCCTATGGGTAGAGTTACTACTACTACATATCAAGTAGCTCAAGATGATGGTGTAAATACAGTTGCTAAGACTGATCCACTACATCATACCACAACGATAACTTATAATGAACTATCACAGGTAGTAAAAGTGGCTGATAATGGCGATAGTAAAGTAACGCGAATAATACAACAAAACAGTTATTATCCAAGTGGTAAGTTACAAACTAGTAGTGATAAGCTAGGTAATGTGACTAGTTATACTTATGATGCTTTAGGTAGAGAATTAAGTAAGACTGACTCTTTAGGCAATAAGCTTGAGACTATCTATGATGATGCTAAGCTAACTACTATTAGTATCTTAAATGGTAATAAGGTTAGTGAAGAAGTTAGTGATGGGGCAGTTAATAAGCTTCAAACTAGCACTTACTCATTAGCTACTACAGGAAGTGGAGTACATGTATCACTACACAAAAATAGTTATAATGGTTTTAAGCAAAACTTACAAGCAACAACGCTTGTTGATGGTGGTTTAGTTAAGTCAACTATTACTAGCTATAATGGTGATGGTGATGCTATAAAAAGTATGGATAAATTATACTCTCTATCTAATAGTAGTAATGCTATGGCAGTACTAGATAATATGAGCACTAAAAATTTATTAGGTAAGCCTTTAGTAGAGATTACTAAAGTCAATGGTGTAGCTACTAATAACTCATATACTAACACATACTACCCTGGTGGATTATTAAAAACTAGCAGTAATAGTCTAGGTTCTAAGCGTATGACTTATGATGCTGCTGGTCATTTAAAAACGGTAACTAACTTTGATGGTAGAGTTAATAGTTATGATTATGATGGTGATGGTAATACAATCAAAGAAATAATAGGTAGGGTTATATTTACTAAGACGTATGATGATAATGGTAATCTTATTAGTATTAATGATTCAAGCAAAGCTAATAGTACGATTAATTATACCTATAATGCTACAAACCAATTAACCAGCGTTATTTATCCTAACAAGAGTAAAGTAGTATATAGTTATGATAATAATGGTTTACTAAGTGATAAGACTAATGCTCTTGGAGTATTAACCCATTATGATTATGATAGTCATGGGCGAATAGTGCGTATCACCACAAAAGGTAGTGTTCTTAGCTATAGTTATGATGATAATGGAGCACTGTATCCTGAGAAAGGACAATTAGCTACTCTTGAACTAACTAATGGGAACAATAATCCATCTATTATACATACATATAGCTATGATGATTATGGCAAGGTAGCTAGTGATGTAGTTACTCAAGGAGCTAATACAACTACGATAACCTATCATAAAGATTTACTCCAAAGAACTGATGTAGAACAAATTAGTAGTAATCTATTAAATGAAAGCGGCATATTAAGTAGTAACTTAAATCTGACTAAACACTATAGCTATGATAGTCTAAATCAGCTAAAACAAGTAACTACGGAATATACTATACCAGTAGCTAAAGTAGAGAGTGAAAATTATACATATGATGCTAATGGTAATGTAACTACCTTTGCTACTAATGAATCAATGACTACATATGAGTATAACACTAAAGATCAATTAATCAGTATAATTAGTGCAACTACTGCAAATGCAGCAAACAAGCTAAGTACTCCTGTTAGTATTAAATATGATGATGCTGGTAATATGCTAAATGACGCTAGTGGTAATGTTTATAGTTACAATAGTTTAAATCAACTAGAAGCGGTAACTACAAAAGCAACTGGTAAGACTACGCGGTATAGTTATTATGCTGATGGATTATTAGGTAATAAACTATCAAATAATAATACGTTATTAAACTTCTACTATGATAATGGACATGTGGATGGCATAACTAGTAGTAACGATTTAGCCTTAAACCCTAAGTCACTATCATTCTCATCAACAAACTTCATGTTAGATGTTAATGGTAGTGTAGTAACTGCATTTGATGATGACGGGATAAGTAACTATCTTGGTGCCAATCACTCTACAGTTGGGATTGTTAATGAGTCTGGTAACTTAAGTAATAGTAATAGTTATAGTGGCTATGGTAATATAAATGAAGAAGGTGCTACATCAGCAACTAAGAACTTACTTTGGGATGGGGAGTATAGAGATAGCGATACGGGATTAGTATATCTACGAGCTCGGTGGTATAGCCCTGTATTAATGCGTTTTGTAAATGCTGATACTGTCAATGTAGCTAATCTCTACAACTTTGGGGATGGTAATCCGATTGATAATATCGATCCTAGTGGGCATATGCCAGGATGGGGCTGGAGTATCATTGGAGGTGTTGCAGCGACATTAGCATTAGCAGTAGCGAACTGCTGGGGTGTTGGTCCAATCGCATTAGGAGGGTGGTTGTTTGGCGTAGCCGGTGGAGTTGCTCCTGCAGCTGTTGAGGCTACTGAAGTTGAATTGACTGCAGCTGTTGCAGGTGAAGTGGCTAATGTGGGTGCTACTGTAGCAGATACCGCAGAGGTTGGTACTCAGACTGATATATATACTGGTACAGGTCCGCGAATGGCTATTAAAAATTCAATTAACGCTGAGGCTTTACAAGCTACTATGATTGATCCCAAAAGTTATGATGATATTGTTGAACCTTTAGGTCAATATCTAGTCGATGATGCTAAATTTATTGATAATTATGTTACCACTGCGCGTGCTTCAATCAATCCACCTGGTCAGAGGAGATTTGGTCTTATTAATCGGAATGCGAGTATTTTTGATCTGAGTCCATCCGGTGTTTATAATGCTGAGAAAGCTTCCCTTGCTGCCAAAATAACTCTGAAAAATCTTAGGGTAGTTGACCGTAAAACTTATGAATTTTTTCAGCATTATGAAGATATTATATTAAAAAGAGCTGATCCTATCCTAACTCCTACAGATTCAATAGATTCAATAGATGAGTTCTTACTTGAAGGACATTTATAGTGCTGGAAGAACAAACATTCGTACACGTCTCCTGTTTGGTGAAAACATTGGCGATCGTGACATTCATCCTCCTTGCGAAGTTACCATTGAATGTCTTGGATTTACAAATGTCGCCTTCGATATAGGAGATCGTATAGTAAACGATGGTTTCATTAATATGTTGTATAAAATGACTCCATATCCTTATAAGAGGAATATTGCTGGAACTATTATCGATCCATCAGTAGTAGGTTCGACGCTTGGACTCAATATAAATGTTGATTCAGAAGGTCAGTTTATTATGGCACCTTTTAAAATTTACGCGGCGCCACTCGAGTTATTGTATCAGTAGTTCAAGATATATTGTTGAACGCATTAATGCAACAATCAAGAATAGCTTTAAATTTGTTAGAGCAAAATATATAGGTTTAGAAAAAGTTAAAAATCAAGCATTATTAGTTGCTGTGGCTCATAATTTGCTTAGAGCAGCAAATAAAATTAGTGTTGAAATTGAGTTTTATAGGAATATAGCAAAAAATCTATAAAATGTATTTTTTGACGGTACCCCATATTTATACGGAAAAAAACTTCTCAAAATTTCTAATTTTAATTTACCATACTCCACTAAATCTCCCCAGCTATCAGCTCCGCACACTATTGCACATATGGTGGTTAATAATATCTCGCTGGCTTGGTGCTTTGTGTTTCCTCCTGGCATTCGAGGATCATCTATCTCTGCAAAATAATCTAAAAAAATGGCTGCTTTTTTATCTTTTAGTTCTATCTTACACTCTCCAAAAAAATATTTAAGACTCAAGATTACCTTATATTTATCTCATTTCGACAACTTTTTGAATGGGGCAGCCCTGCTAATTATACTTCATTAGTATTTTTCTTTGAAATATACAATTCTCCTTAATACATGACAGAAAATAAAAAAGGCTTTGTGTATGAGTTACTTACCTATAGTGATCAAATGCAAAAAATTAATTACTTATAATGCAGCAAGATAATTTTCATAAATTATTCTTCAAAAAGCCCTAAGACAAAGCCCATCATTTTTATTTAATACCAAAAAATATTGTATAAAATAGTTGACATTTGCTGTTTTTTTGTGTTACAGTGGGGTATTATGGTAAAAAGTGTTGTATTGTGGGGGAAAAGTAAATGTTTGGTGGGGTTACACATCTAAACCTTGATCCGAAGAATCGGATTGCTATTCCGGCGCGTTATCGCGACGTATTAGCAGGTGTGCATGCCAATCATTTAACTATTACTTTAGAGTCACCTCAATGTTTGCTTTTATATCCTGAACAAACTTGGACTACAGTTCGTGAAAAAATTCAAAATTTATCTACAGGCTCACATCCACTGGTTAAAAGTTATCAACGTTTGGTACTTGGTTATGCTGAAACTATTGAAATAGATAAGGCCGGTCGGATTTTATTGCCAGCAGGACTAAAAAAATTGGCGCATTTAGAAAAAGATGTAGTTTTGGTTGGTCTTGGCAATCGATTTGAACTCTGGGATGCTACTAATTGGCAGGTAGAAACTGAAAAAGCTTTGCAAGTATCACAGGATGAATTGGCAGGGTTATTAAATGGCCTTTGAGAAGGGCGGTTATAAAATGTTACATTACCCGGTTTTGCTTAAAGAATCAGTTGATTTATTAAATATTAAACCTGATGGTTTGTATATAGATGGCACTTTTGGACGTGGTGGACATACTAAAGAGATTTTGTCAAGACTGAGTACTAATGGTCGTTTAATAGCTTTTGATAAAGATATAGAAGCAATTAATTACGGGCAAGAAAATATAAATGATAGCCGATTGACATTAATACATGATAGTTTTGCGAATATTCATAAATATATAGTTGATAAGGTTGATGGGGTTTTGTTGGATTTGGGCGTTTCAAGCCCACAATTAGATACTAAGGAACGTGGATTTAGCCATAGGTTTGAAGCCACTCTCGATATGAGAATGGATAATACCAAAGGACAAAGTGCTCATGAATGGATTAATACAGTTGATGAGGCTACTTTGGCTGATGTTTTATGGCGTTATGGTGAGGAGAAATTCTCAAGAAAAATTGCCAAAAACATAATAAATGCTAGAAATGAAGAGGCGCTAACAACAACAAGCTTGCTTTCTAAAGTAATTAGTAATGGGATGCCATTTATAGAAAAAGGTCAACATCCGGCAACAAGATCCTTTCAGGCAATACGAATTTTTATTAATAATGAACTTGGAGATTTGGAACAGATTTTAGATACGATACCTAAATATTTAAATCCCCTTGGGAGAGTGGTTGTAATTAGTTTTCATTCTTTAGAAGATAGAATAGTTAAAACAAAGTTTAATGAACTCTCTGTAGAGGAGAAACTACCAAAATGGATCAACAAGCAAGTTGATGCCCCAGAGTTTAGGGTTATAGCAAAAAAAATTAAGGCTAGCTTATATGAGACAGAACAAAATAATCGTAGTCGCAGTGCGGTTTTAAGATGTTTGGAAAAGATATAGTTTATGATTAGAGTTATTAATTTATTATTGTTACTAGTAGTTGTGTTTACTGCTTTTACATTAGTAAATAAAAGATTTCAATCGCGTATTGATTCAGCTAGATTAGCAGCACTTAAGAATCAAGCGGATTTTTATGATAAGGAATATACTAAGTTAGAGCTTGAGGAAGGGACTTTTTCATCTAATTTAGTATTACAGGATTTTGCAGTGCATAAACTTGGGTTGGTACAAGCAGATAAAACACATATAATAGGGGTCAAATGATGATAGCAAATACTGATATTCAAAAACTTTATGCTAGGTCTAGCATTGGGTTTTCAAGTCGCAGTAATTCTGTTCCTGTAACAGATAGTGCGTTTGGTAGGATTAAAGTGGTAAATTTCATCGCTCTAATATTAACTAGCTTAGTTATATTTCGCCTGGTTTATATGAATACATTTAATACCATGTTTTTAGCAAAACAAATGAGTTCACGAATTGAGCGTATGGTGAAAGTTATTGCTATGCGTGGTACTATTGTAGATAGAAACGGTAGCCCATTAGCAGTTAGTACACCTGTTGACTCTATTTGGGTTGATCCTACAGAATTAGACAATCTATCTGCTTCACAGTTGAAACAAATTGCGGCTATTTTGCATATGTCAGTTAATGATCTAAATTCAAAATTAAATCAAAAAAATAAAACCTTCGTGTATGTAAAACGTGAAGTTAGCCCTGAACAAGCAAATAAGATAAAGGATTTAAATATTGATGGTATCTATAGTATTCAAGAATTTAAGCGTTATTATCCCAATGGGGAAGTAACTGCTCATGTGGTTGGGTTTAATAATGTAGATGACCATGGGATTGATGGTATTGAATATGCTAAAAATAAAGAATTAATTGGTACTGATGGTTCACACCAGATTCTTCGTGATAGACAAGGTAATGTTGTTGAAGATTTAGGAAGTACTAAAGTTGCACAAGATGGACAAACAGTAAGCCTATCAATTGATAATCGAATTCAATATATAGCATATGCTGCAGTTAAAGCACAAGTAGAAAAAGTTCATGCTAAGGCAGGATCTGCTGTTGTACTTGATGCCAAAACTGGCGAAGTGCTATCTATGGTTAATTATCCTACATATAACCCCAATAATCGTAATGGTGTTAGTCCAGATATGCTAAAAAATCGGGCCATAACCAATGTCTATGATCCTGGTTCTATTATGAAACCAATAGTTATAGCTAAAGCTTTGGATGATAAAGTAGTTACTCCGCAAACGATTATTAATACTCATCCATATTCAGTTGGGCCAAAATTAATTAAAGATGACGAACCGTTCGCACAATTAAGTGTAGAAGATGTATTAATTCGTTCATCTGATATTGGTACTTCAAAGATAGCTCTTAAATATCAACCTGAAGTTTTGTATGATTACTATCGTAGCGTTGGCTTGGGTGGTAAACTAAATACTGGGTTTCCTGGAGAGACCAATGGTCTTTTATTAAACTGGAAAAAATGGCATCCTATAGATCAGGCGCTTAATTCGTTTGGTTATGGGATATCTGTAAGTTTATTACAAATGGCTCATGCATACACGGAGTTTACTAATGAAGGATGTGTTTTACCAGTTAGCTTTTATAAAGATAATGGTTCTGGTAAATCACAATGCCAACAAGTTATTAAACCTAAAACAGCTGATTTAGTTCGTGAGATATTAGCAAAAAACACCGTAAAAGGTACTGGGCAAAATGCGCAGTTAGCTGATTATACAGCCGGTGGTAAGACAGGAACTGCTCAAAAAATTGTAAATGGACATTATAGTAATCATGATCATATAGCATCATTTGTAGGTTTTGCACCAGCAGTGAACCCTAAAATTATAGTTGCAGTGATGGTTGAGTCTCCAAAAACATCATATTATGGTGCGGCTGTTGCTGCTCCTGTATTTAGTCAAATAGCAGGGCCAACATTACATATTTTAGGTGTGCATCCAGACCGTCAATAAATTTGAGACTTCTTGTCTAGCTTCGGTTACAATATACTACGCAAAAGTTTAGTAGCCGAAGCAACATGGTATAGGGATATAATATGTTTAGTAAAAATAGTCAAATTAGTCAAATTACACTAACCCAGTTAATCAGGGAACTGGGTTCTTTACTTTGTACTTGTGATTTAGAATTTGATAGTAGAAGTATTAGCACTAATAGTATTTTCTGTGCATATCCTGGTGTGAGTGTTGATGGACGAGATTATATTGAAGATGCTATTAAAAAAGGAGCTAAATTTATCCTCTGGGAAAAAGGTATTGATTTTAATTACCCTATACCTAATTTTGGTGTTGATAATCTAAAACATTATGTGGGACTATTAGCTAGTATAAAGCATAATAATCATTTAGCAAAAGTAATTGGCGTAACTGGCACTAATGGTAAAACATCTATTGCCACGTGGATATCACAAGTATATACTTTAAATGGTAAAAAAGCTGGAATAATAGGTACTACAGGTGCCGGAGTTTACCCTGATACTACCTACAATAATGCAACTACTCCTGATCCACTGACGCTACAGCAATTGATTTCTGATTTTTCCAAGAAAAATATTGATGTATTAACTATGGAGGTGTCATCTCATTCTCTACATCAAGGCCGAGTTAATGGCATCAAATATACTACAGCAATATTTACTAATCTTACATTAGATCATCTAGATTATCATCATGATATGGAGAGCTATTATCAGGCAAAACGTGATTTATTTTTTTGGCATGATTTGACTAATGCAATTATCAATACTGACGATGAATATGGAAAACGACTATTTGATGAATTAAAAGCCAAAGAAGAGGTGCAGCTAATTGATTATGGAATTAATAGTGGTACTCTTAGGGCAAGTGATATTATTATTGATCTATCTGGAATGAGGTTTAACCTAAATTATAATAATGAAGTTGTGCCAACTAAGGTATCTGTAATTGGACGATTTAATATATATAACATATTAGCAGTTACTGGAGCATTAATTGTTGATGGTTATGCCTTATCTGAAATTTCTTTGCTATTAAGTAAAATAACTCCAGTTTGTGGGCGTATGGATACGGTATCGGTTACAGGAAAACCTTTGGTTGTGGTTGATTTTTCTCATACTCCAGATTCGCTTCTAAATGCTTTAAATACTTTACGAACTGTTGAAAATATTGGTAAATTATATTGTGTATTTGGTTGCGGCGGTAATCGCGATAGTAGTAAACGCCCAATTATGGGTAATATAGCAACCAAAATAGCTGATTATGTTATTGTAACTTCGGATAATCCACGTTTTGAAGATCCAGATGAAATTATTAAACAAATTATCTCTGGTATAAAAAGTGATAATTTCATATCAATTTCAGATAGAACATCTGCAATAGAATATGCAATAAAAACTGCACAATTAGGAGATATAATCTTAATTGCAGGTAAAGGGCACGAAACTTATCAGGAAATTAAAGGGGTAAAATCACCGTTTTTTGATTTTGATGTTGCCAAGAAATTTTTAACTTCTAAAAATTAGGATAGGTAAATATGAATTTAACCTTAAAAGAAATAGCATTAATGTCAGGGGGAACCTTGAGTGTGGGTTCTAATTTATCACTATCTTTTGATAATGTAGTAATTGATAGTCGAATAGCTAAAGATAAATCTTTATTAGTTGCAATAAAGGGAGACAAGAGCGATGGGCATGATTTTGTAGCTAATGTTGTAACTAAATTTGAGGCTGGAGCTTTGGTTAATAAAAGCTATTATGAATCAACGTTATCTAGCATAAAAGTTCTACCCAATTTAATATTAGTTGATGATACTATTAAGGCTCTAGGATTACTTGCCAAAAATTATCGTGAAACTCTTACTATAACTATTGTTGGAATTACTGGTAGTAATGGAAAAACAACGGTTAAAGAAATGCTAAATTCAATTTGTGAAAGTGAATTTGGAGTTGGTAATGTTTTAGCAACAGAGGGTAACTTAAATAATCATATTGGTATGCCATTAACTCTTCTTAAGATAAAACCAAAGCATAAAGTGGCAATTATAGAAATGGGTATGAATCATAGTGGAGAACTTACATACTTATCTAATATAGCCAAACCAAATATTGCAACTATTAATAATATAATGTTGGCACATGCTGGTCATTTTAATGATTTGGAAGATATTGCAAAAGCCAAAGGTGAAATTTTTAGTGGATTAATGGACGATGGAGTAGCGTATATCAATCAAAGTTCACCGTATCAAGACTTATGGCGGGAGCATCCTGGTAAAAATACATATTTTGGTAAGCCAGGAAGTATTTGTTATATCAAGTATAGCGATACGGGTAGCAAATTTACGCTTGATGGAGCACTTGGTGAAATTAATTGTGAACTAAAGGTTTTGGGTGACCATAATAAATTAAACGCTATGACAGCAGCAACTCTTGCAATAGCTCTTCATTGTAGTAGCAAAAATATTCAACAGGGGTTAAATAATTATAAAGGTTATAAAGGCCGCTTGGAGAGGAAAGAGGCTTTTAATGGTGCATTAATAATAGATGATAGCTATAATGCTAATCCAGATTCGGTAAAAGCAGCAATTTTAGCTATAAAAGATTTACCGAAACCACATTGGTTTGTCTTTGCTGATCTGGGAGAGCTGGGTAAGTTTTCTAAAGACTCCCATGCTGAGATTGCAGATTTTGCTATACAAAGCGGTATAGACTGTTTGTTAAGTTATGGGGAAGTGTCCAAAATAACACATTCTGTATTTAAAGGCCCTAAAATGCATTTTACTAGTATTGAAGATATAGTAAAATATTGTTATGAGCATTTACCAAAATCTGCTACTTTACTGGTTAAGGGGTCTAATTCTATGAATTTGGCTGGTTTTGTTTCTAAAATAGTTAAATAGGTATAATAATGTTATTATTTCTAACACACATGCTCACAAATGTAATTGGTGCCTTTCGGGTTTTTGACTACGTATCTTTTCGTGCTTTGTCTTCATGCTTAGTCTCATTATTTTTTTCGATACTTGTTGGTAAAAAAGTTATAAATTGGTTAATTTCACTAAAAGTTGGTCAAACAGTTAGAGATGACGGCCCACAAACTCATTTGGTAAAGACTGGTACTCCAACTATGGGTGGGGTATTGATTATATTATCAGTAACGGTTACTACTTTATTATTTGCTGATCTAACAAATCCATATATTTGGTTGTTATTATTTGTATTAATTAGTACTGGGGGAATTGGCTTTATTGATGATTATAAAAAAATAGTCTATAAAGACCCTAAAGGTATGTCAGCACGTACTAAAATGTTGCTACAAACTTCAATTGCATTAATAGTTGCTGTGGTTTTATTATATGTAATTAAATTACCTAATACTACCGAAATAGTGATTCCATTTTCTAAAGTAATTACAAATCCACTTGGTATTGTTGGTTTTTTTGTGGTTACTTACTTTGTCATAGTTGGCAGCTCAAACTCGGTTAATTTGACTGATGGTTTGGATGGCTTGGTATCATTTCCGATAATCACTGTTTCTATGGGGATTGGGGTTTTTGCTTATATCGCGGGGAATAAGATATTTGCAACTTATCTATTATTACCACATATCCCAGGAAGTCATGAACTAGTTGTTTTTTGTGGTGCTTTAATTGGTTCTACATTAGGGTTTTTGTGGTTTAATGCTTATCCTGCAGAAGTATTTATGGGGGATGTTGGGGCATTATCAATAGGTGCAACACTTGGAACCATGGCTATTATAGTGCGTCAAGAAGCTGCTTTTGCTATTATGGGTGGATTATTTGTGTTTGAAGCAATATCAGTAATGCTTCAAGTTGCGTCATATAAGCTACGTAAAAAACGAATTTTTTTGATGGCGCCAGTGCATCATCATTTTGAAATTAAGGGCTGGAAAGAAAATCAAGTAGTTGTTAGATTTTGGATTATTAGTATTATACTCCTAATAATTAGTCTATCAACTATTAAATTAAGGTAAGACTTTTATTTATGAGAAAAGAATGTTTGACAAAAATTTTGCAGTAATCGGGTTAGGTGATACAGGGTTATCAATAATTCGTTACCTTAACCATAAGAATGCTAAGATAGTTAGGGTCTTTGATACTAGAGAAGCGCCTCCTAATGCCGAACAAATAAAACTTCCAACTTCATTTGGAGCATTAAAGTATAGCGATTTTGCTGATATTGATATTATAGTTATAAGCCCTGGTGTTTCAATATATGAGCCGGTATTACAAAAGGCACTAAAGAATAACAAGCAAGTAGTCGGTGATATTGAGTTATTTGCAAATGAAATTAAGTCTTGGAATAGTAAAGTGATTGGGATAACTGGTAGTAATGGTAAAACAACTGTTACATCAATGACTGGTTATTTAAGTAGCTGTTATGGATTAAATACGCTTATTGCTGGTAATATTGGTAAAACGGTGTTAGATAGTTATCTTGAGGTAACTACTAGTGGTAATATACCTGAAGTTATTGTGCTTGAGCTATCAAGTTTTCAATTAGAAAGTATATATAGTCTTGATTTAGATGCTGGAGTTGTATTAAATATTTCAGAAGATCATCTGGATCGTTATCGTGATTTACTTGAATATGCGTATGCTAAAGCTAATATTTTTAATAATTGTAAAGTTCAAGTCTTAAATTCTGATGATGCATTTGTAAAAGCAATGCAAAGGCACGATAAAGCTTGCAAGTTTTTTGGTGAAGGTACAGATTTTAGCCTAAATAATAATATTCTACAGATTAATGGTACTGACTATCTGAATGCTAAAGAACTAAATTTGGTAGGGCGCCACAATTATTTTAATACTTTAGCAAGTCTTGCATTATTAGATGCTGCAGACATTGATATCTATAGTAATAAGATCAAAGATGGACTTATAAGTTTTAAAGGTCTAGAGCATAGAATGGAAAAAGTTACTACGCATAATGGTATACTCTATATAGAAGATTCAAAAGGTACTAATGTGGGTGCGGTTGTTGCTGGAGTTTCTGGTCTTGATTGCCCGGTACATTTAATTTTGGGTGGAGATGGTAAGGGCCAAGACTTTTCACCTTTAAGATCGCTAGTTGAAAAAAAATGTAAGTCGGTGGCAATTATTGGTCAAGACAAATTAGCAATTAAAAAAGTGTTAGATGGAGTTAAAATCCCTATTGAAATGTTTGCTACCCTTCCTGAGGCGGTTAATTTTTGTATCCATAATGCTTCAAGTGGGGAGAGTGTTGTGCTATCTCCAGCTTGTGCTTCATGGGATATGTTTGATAATTATAAACATAGAGCTAAAGTTTTTATAGAGAGTGTTCATGCAAATATTTCATAAATTTTTTAACTGGTTATTCAATGACTCAAGTAAAAACGATCAAAGTCTAATTGATGATAAGATACTATACGCTGCAATTTGTTTGATTTTTATTGGAATAATTTTTGTTTATTCCGCATCGATTGCGTATGCAACTAATGATAAGCTTATTCATAACCAATACTACTATATAATTCGTCATTTAGAATACGTTTTTGTTGCTGGGATTGCTGGTTTTGTGGTCTTTAAATTCCCAACTAGCTTTTGGCGTAAACATGCAGTTACTATTGGGGTTGTAGTTATAGTTCTATTAATAGCTGTTTTGATTCCACATATTGGTAGGGTTGTTAATGGAGCAAGGCGCTGGATTGGCTTTGGTTTAGTTAATTTACAACCCTCAGAATTAGCAAAACTTGGTATGGCTATATGTTTGTCTTACTATATTACTAGTAAACCTTCAGGACTAAAGCGTTTCGTCCAAGATGTATTGCCAATACTTGGGATTATAGGACTAGTATCTGGTTTATTACTACTTGAACCAGATATGGGTTCAACTACTGTAGTATTTATAATTGCTTTGGGTATCTTATTCATGGCAAATATTGATAAAATGATTATTATCGGTTTTTCGTCAATTGGTGTTATTGGATTTGTTGTCTTGATTTTGATAGCACCATATCGCATGAGGAGGGTTCTGGGGTTTATAAACCCATGGGATGATGCACTAGGTAAAGGTTATCAATTAACCCACTCTTTGTTAGCAGTTGGTCATGGAGGATGGACTGGAGTTGGGCTAGGTAATAGTATTGAGAAATTGTTTTATTTACCAGAGGCGCATACCGATTTTATTTTAGCAATTATTGCTGAGGAAACTGGAGTTGCTGGAGTTGGAGTAATAGTTTTACTTTTTTGGATAATATTCTATCGCGGGTTTACAGTTGTTGGCAATGAAGCTCACGCACTACCAAATCGCCATTTTCAAGGATTAGTTGCACAAGGAATTAGTTTGTGGCTTTTTGCTCAGTCTTTAGTTAATATTGGGGTAACTATTGGTATATTACCAACTAAAGGGTTAACTCTACCATTTGTATCATTTGGCGGTAGTTCGATAGTGGTTAGCTGTATTGCTTTAGCAATTTTATTAAAAATTGATTATGAAAATAAATTGATTAAATTAGGTGTTCAGATTGAATAAAACTATACTAATTAGTGCTGGTGGAACTGGTGGACATATCTTTCCTGCCCTAAGTATTGCTAAAAAATTATTAAGTGAATATAATGTGGTATGGGTTGGCGCCAAGTCTGGTATCGAAGAAACGATAATCCCCAAAAACAATATTCCCTTACATAGTGTTAATATATCAGGCTTACGCAATAAAGGAGGCATTAGAAAAATTCTTATGCCTTTTATGCTTTTAAGAGCATTTTTTGAATGTCTGAAGATTATCATAAAAACTAAACCAGATGTTATAGTTGGATTTGGTGGTTATGCTACTTTTCCGATTTGTTTTGTTGGTGTTATGCTTAGGATTCCAGTAATAATCCATGAACAAAATTCAATTGCTGGACTTACTAATAAAATTCTATCTAAAATTGTAACAAAAGTATTGGTTGCATATAATGGTGTTTTACCATCAAAAAATACGGTTGTAACTGGTAATCCTGTTCGTGATGAAATAAACAATCTAGATATTCCTGAAATTCGTTATAAAGACCGTAGTGGTGGATTAAATATTCTAGTTGTTGGTGGGAGCTTAGGAGCTAAAAAGCTTAATGAAATTATGCCTGAAGTTTGTGCCTTACTTTCGAATTTAGATCACGTTGTTCATCAAGTCGGGCGTGGAGATGTAAATTTTGTCAGTAAACATTATCAAGAGCTTGGAGTTAACGCTAAAGTACATAGCTTTATCGAAGATATGGCCAGTGAATACAGTAGGGCAGATCTGATTATTTGTAGGTCAGGAGCATCTACAGTTAGTGAAATTATGAGTGCTGGGGTAGCTACAGTTTTTGTACCATACCCATATGCAGTTGATGATCATCAGCGTTATAATGTGGGGGAATTAGTAAAATCTGGGGCTTCTTTTATGGTATTGCAAGAAGATATTAGTACTGATTTGTTAGTGTCAATGATAAAATCACTTAATCGTGAAGAGTGCTTAAAAATGGCAAAACTTACTCGTAGTTTTGCGATACCAGATAGTACAGATAGAATTGTTAAAGTTATTAAGAAATATATTATATAGGTTATAAAATGAGTGAATTAGCAAATTATGCCTTAAAAACTAGTGTTGGGCGAATTTATAATGAAGATGCTTCAAAATATCGTACAGATTTTCAACGCGATAGGGATAGGATTATTCATTCAAGTGCTTTTAGACGGCTAGAATATAAAACGCAAGTATTTATTAATCATGAAGGTGATTTGTTTCGTACTCGCTTAACTCATAGCTTAGAGGTTGCCCAGGTGGGGCGTTCTGTTGCTAGTGCTCTTAATCTGAATGTTGATTTGGTAGAGGCTATTTGTCTAGCTCATGATTTAGGTCATACACCTTTTGGGCATACTGGACAAGATGAACTAAATCAATGTATGCTAAAATCAAATGGAGAAGGATTTGAACATAACCTACAATCATTAAGAATAGTTGATAAGCTAGAGGAGCGATACGCATTATTTGATGGCTTAAATCTTACATTTGAAACTCGTGAGGGGATTTTAAAACATTGTAGCTTAAGTAAAGCTAAAGAATTAGGAAGTATTGGAGAGCGGTTTTTACAAGGGACTAGACCTAGTCTTGAGGCTCAGTTGGCCAATGTAGCAGATGAATTAGCTTATAATTATCACGATGTAGATGATGGACTTCGTGCAAATTTACTTGATTTTGAACAGTTGCAGGAAGTAACTCTAATAAGAGAACAATTAAAAGTTGTTTTGGCAAAATATCCTAATCTACAAGGTAGGCGTCTTCATAAAGAGCTGGTACGTCAGCTAATTAATATGACAATATATGATTTAATTGAAACTACAAATAATAATATTAGAATACATGCTATATCAAGTGTTGATGAGGCTAGAATTGTACCCCTTAGTGTCAAATATAGTGACGAAATGTCACAGATGCAGCGGGAGCTCAAAAAGTTTTTGATGAAAAATATGTATAGACATAGTAAAATTATGCAATTAAGATTTAAAGCAAGTAATATTGTTAGATCGTTATTCGAAGCGTATATGAGTGATTCCATGCTATTACCTGAGCAATATCAAAGGCGTATTGATTCAGATGGAGTTAACCGTGTTGTAGCTGATTACATTTCCGGAATGACTGATCGCTATGCTTTTAGACAGTATAATCGCTTATTTACTGTTGAGTCAGTATAAACTAAGCGTGGAGTTAAAATGGTAACAGTAAAGGCTAACTTTCATGATGTCAACTCTTGGCTTGATATTCATCAAGAACTATTTGAACCTGATGATATAGTAAATTTCGAAAAGGCAATTAAAATTGCTGAAGTATATTATCAAGGCAATAAATTTTATCCAACGGATATTGATTTATTGATGCACGCCCTTAACTGTGCAGCAACTGTTGCCAGCCTCAATCTTTATCCAGATGCCGTAATTGCTACTATATTATTTGCTATTCCCAAATTCTGCCCAAAATGGACTACTGAATTAGTTGTATTTGACCCTAAAGTTGTTGAGCTAGTTAGTGGTATAACCAAGGTTACTCAAATTAGACACTTAGGAGCTTTGGCTGATATCGAAAATGAGGACGATAAGAAAGAGCAAGTTGAAGTAATGCGTAAGATGTTACTTGCTATGGCAAGTGATATTCGTGTTGTTTTAATTGTACTTGTTGGGCGCGGTGAATTGATGTTAAATCTGAAATCATGTACTGATACCCAGATACGACAAAAGATAGCTACAGAAACTGTAGAGATTTTTTCACCGCTTGCTAATCGTCTAGGAGTCTCACAGATTAAATGGGAGCTAGAAGATTTATCTTTTAAATATATGCACCCAGAGCAGTATAAAAAAATAGCACAACTTCTTCATGAAACTCGCGAAGAACGCTTAACTTATATAGAACAAATCAAATCATTTTTAGCTGTTCATATGGATCAAAGCGGGATAACTGACTACGAAGTTACTGGACGTGCCAAACACATTTATTCCATTTGGAAGAAAATGAAGAAGAAGAGCTATGATTTTGATGATTTATATGATATACGTGCTGTACGCGTTCTAGTACCTGAGGTTGGTGATTGTTACATAGTTCTTGGAATTGTCCATACCAAATATTCACCTATTCCTGGTGAGTTTGATGATTATATTTCTAATCCAAAACCAAATAACTATCAAAGTCTTCACACCTGTGTAATTGGTCCTGATGATAAGGTGATTGAAATCCAGATACGAACTTTTGCGATGCATGACCATGCTGAATATGGTATTGCTGCACACTGGAGATACAAGGAGTTTGGCGAAAAAGGGCAGTTAAATAATCAGGCATTTGCTGAAAAATTAGCATGGTTACGTCAGATTTTAGATTGGCGTGAAGAGTTAACTGATAAGGGTGATATTACTAATATATTTAAAAATGAAATATTTAATGATACAATTTATGTAATGACTCCAAATGGTCGCGTGGTTTCACTGCCAAATGGCTCAACTCCTATTGATTTTGCATACCATGTGCATAGTGATATAGGGCATAAATGTCGTGGTGCTAAGGTTGATGGGCATATTGTTCCCTTGTCTACAGAGCTTAAAAATGGTCAGCGCGTAGAAATTCTTACTGTAAAAGAAGGTGCTCCTAGTATAAATTGGCTTCATGATGGGTTTGTAAAAAGCACAAAAGCAATTAATCATATTCGTAAATTTATTCGCAATCAAAATTTGGATGAGTTTCAAGAGTCTGGTATTGAGATTTTTGACCGTGAACTATCTAAGTTTCATAATAGTAAAAGACCAAGCATGCGGAATATTTTATCTGAACTAAATTATGAAAATGATAAGAGTATGTATGTTGATCTTGGGCGAGGTGATTTAAGACCTAGTGATTTACGATTTCGTATTGGGCAGTTAATAGATAATACTTCAGATGCTAGCAAGGAGGCAGAATCTGACATAGAGCATGTAAATTTTGTAAGTGAAGTTCGAGACGACAAGAGAAAGCTATCAGGCATCTTAGTAGATGGGGTGTCTGGAATAGTAACTTATATAGCAAAATGTTGTAAACCGCTTCCTGGGGATGAAATTATAGGTTTTATTACCCAAGGAAGAGGCGTTGCAATTCATCGTAGTAATTGTAATGAATTAAAACGCGAGGCAAGGTGGTTCCCAGGTAAAGTTGTTAAGGTTGATTGGGGCAGTACTTCTGCTTCGGCAGTATTTAATGCAGACCTAGAGGTTATAGCTAATGACCGTTCGGGATTGTTACGTGATTTAACTGATTTATTTGCTATGGAAAAAATTTCTATAGCTGGACTTAGGACTATTTGTAAGAATAATAAAGCTCATATGGTATTTACTTTACAGATAGGTGGGGGTGAATTTAATTTCTCATGGCTAATCAATAAAATCTTTAAAGTTACTGGTGTAACAGAGGTTGTGCGCAAATAAAATAAAACATACTTGCATTTTAAAATAATGATATGCTATAATCTTCAACTCATTCAGAGAAATAATCGGTTCCCAAGACAATTGGGTCCAAAACTGATGCGTTAGACGTATTAAGTTGGAAAGGTAAAATAAAATGATTCAAATGCAAACAGTATTAGAAGTTGCTGACAATACTGGCGCACGTAAAGTTATGTGCATCAAGGTATTAGGTGGTTCAAAGCGCCGTTATGCCGGTGTTGGCGATATTATTAAAGTGTCTATTAAAGACGCTGCTCCGCGTGGTCGGGTAAAAAAAGGTGATGTTTATAATGCAGTAGTGGTTAGAACTGCTAAAGGTGTTCGTCGTAATGACGGGGCTTTGGTTAAGTTTGACTCAAATGCCGCAGTATTATTAAACGCTAAGTTAGAACCAATCGGTACACGTATTTTTGGTCCAGTAACTCGTGAGTTACGTACTGAGAAATTCATGAAGATTGTTTCTCTAGCACCAGAAGTAATTTAAGGTAGATAGACTATGAAAAAAATTCATAAGGGTGATGAAGTAATTGTTATTGCTGGTCGCGACAAAGGTAAAACCGGTGAGGTATTACAGGTGGTTGATGGTGAGAAAGTGGTTGTTGCTGGTGTAGCTGTTGCAAAAAAACACGCTAAGCCAAATCCGGCTAAAGGTATCACTGGTGGTGTGGTTGATAAAAATCTACCTATACATATTTCAAACATTGCAATTTACAATAAAGAGACCAAAAAAGCAGATCGCGTTGGTATTCAAGTTGTTGATGGCAAAAAAGTGCGGGTATTAAAATCTACCGGTAAGACTATAGCTTAAGGGGCAATAATATGGCAAGATTAAAAGATTTTTATACAACTGAGATTGTTCCTCAGTTAATGAAGCAATTTAACTATGCTTCAATTATGGAAGTTCCGCGCATCGAAAAAATCACTCTTAATATGGGTGTTGGTGAAGCGGTTGCTGATAAAAAAGTAATGGAGTTCGCAGTTTCAGACTTGACGAAGATTTCTGGCCAAAAGCCAGTAGTGACTAAAGCTCGTAAGTCAATTGCGGTTTATAAAATTAGAACTGGTTACCCAGTTGGATGTAAAGTTACACTACGTAAAATAAGAATGTACGAGTTTTTAGATCGTTTAGTAAGTATTGCATTGCCTCGCGTGCGTGATTTTCGTGGTTTATCTGCGAAGTCATTTGACAAGGGTGGTAATTACAATTTTGGGATTAAAGAACAAATCATATTCCCTGAAATTGAATACGATAAAATCGATGCACTTCGTGGTATGAACATTACTGTTACTACAACTGCTAAAACTAGTGAAGAAGCTAAGGCGCTACTTAAAGCGTTTAGTTTCCCTATTAAATAAAGGATATTCTGATATGACAAGATTAGCTTTGGTTGAAAGAGAAACAAAACGCGCAGAAACGGTGAAGAAATTTGCTGCTAAGCGTGCCGCAATTTTTTCAATTATAAACAATTCACAGGCTTCTGAAGAAGAAAAGTTTGATGCTAGATTAGCTTTACAAAAATTACCACGTAATTCATCTCCATCAAGAAAACGTAATCGTTGTGCCTTAACAGGCCGTCCTCGTGGCACGTTTCGTAAGTTTGGTATAGCGCGCAATAAACTAAGAGAGTTAGCGCTAAAAGGTGATATACCTGGCATAATTAAGGCCAGCTGGTAAGAGAAGAAGGAGTAAATAAAAATGATGCAAGATACAATTGCAGATATGCTAACACGAATAAGGAATGCACAATCTGCAAAAAAAGAAACTGTAGTTATGCCTTCCTCTAAAGTGAAAGTTTCAATAGCTGCTGTGTTAAAAGATGAGGGTTATATAGAAGAATATAAAGTGACTGGTGATGTTAAGCCTGAGCTTTCTATTACTCTTAAGTACTACGCTGGACGTCCAGTAATCGAAAAGATTGAACGCATTTCGCGTCCTGGGTTACGTATTTATCGTAGATGTGATGAATTGCCTACTGTAATGAATGGTTTAGGTGTTGCGATAGTTTCAACTTCACGTGGAGTTATTACTGATCGTCGCGCTCGTTCTTTACAAGTTGGTGGTGAAGTTATTTGTGTGGTTGCTTAATATACTTTGAGGAGTAAAATAAATGTTATCTCGTATTGCTAAAACACCTCTTGGTATCCCTTCAGGGGTAGAAGTAACCATAAATGGTTCACAGGTAAAGGTAAAGGGTTCTTTA
This sequence comes from Neisseriaceae bacterium, assembly GCA_947446595.1. Taxonomy (GTDB): domain Bacteria; phylum Pseudomonadota; class Gammaproteobacteria; order Burkholderiales; family UBA11063; genus Aquella. The sequence goes on from CANFGS010000013.1 coordinate 45,257, forward strand.
GGGCAGGCTGAATTTACATTCAATCCAGCAGTTGCTATTGCTAAAAAAGATAATTCTATAGTTTTAGAAACAGTTGAAGAAACTGTTTTTGCTAAGGCATTATCAGGCACAGTTCATGCACTTATCAAAAATATGATAGTAGGTGTTACAACTGGCTTTGAGAAAAAACTAACTATTATTGGTGTTGGTTATCGTGCTCAGGCACAAGGTGAAAACCTAAATCTAACTCTTGGATACTCTCATCCGGTTGTTTATAAAGCACCAAAGGGTATTAAGATTGAAACGCCTACACAAACTGAAGTATTGATCAAAGGGATTGATAAGCAGTTAGTTGGTGAAGTGGCGGCTAAGATCAGAGGTGTTAGACCGGTAGAGCCTTATAAAGGTAAGGGTGTTCGTTATTTTGATGAACAAGTTAGTCTAAAAGAAACTAAGAAAAAATAGTTAGGAAAGCAGAAAAATGAGTACTAATAAAAAAGATGCTAGACAAAGACGTGCAAGAGGTACAAGACTAAAAATAGCTGAGCTTGGCGTTAAGCGTTTGGTAGTATACAAATCTAATAGTCATATCTATGCGCAAGTTATCGATGAAGATGGCGCGGTAGTGTTGGCACAGGCTTCTACTTTATCTAAAGAATTAGCTGATAGTGTTAAAAATGGTGGAAATGTTGAAGCCGCTAAACTAGTGGGCAAAAATATTGCTGAAAAAGCAAAAGTAGCTGGGGTAACCAAAGTTGCTTTTGATAGATCTGGATTCCGTTATCACGGTCGTGTTAAAGCTTTGGCTGACAGCGCACGTGAAAATGGTCTTGTGTTCTAGTTGGAGTAAATAAATGGCTGAGATTAAAGATCAATTTATAGAGAAGATGATAAGCGTTAACCGCGTTACTAAAGTGGTTAAAGGCGGTAGAATTATGGGCTTTGCTGCTCTTACTGTCGTAGGTGACGGTGATGGTAGTATTGGCATGGGTTCTGCTAAATCAAAAGAAGTACCTGTTGCAGTTCAAAAAGCTGTGAAGGAAGCGCGTAAAAATATGGTTAAAGTGTCACTTAAAAGTGGTACTGTGCATCATACAGTAACTGCACGTCATGGTGCAACTACGGTATATTTGCAACCTGCTAAAGATGGTACTGGTATCATCGCAGGTGGAGCAATGCGTGCTGTATTTGAAGCTGTTGGTGTTAAAAATATTACTGCTAAGGTTCATGGTTCAACAAACCCATACAATGTGGTTCGTGCAACATTAAGTGCCTTAGAAGCTGTATATACGCCATCTGAAATTGCTGCTAAACGCGGTAAGACAGTTGAAGAAATTTTAGGAAACTAATTATGACTGAAAATACAATTAAAACTGAAGAGCTTGAAGCAAGTAGCAAAAAACCTGTTGCTAAAAAAACTACAGCTAAAGTAGCAGCTGAAAAAGCTCCTAAAAAAGTAGCTGTAAAAGCGGAACCTAAAGTAGCAAAAGCTGTTAAAGCGGCAAAACCTGCTAAGTCTAGTAGTACAGGTAAGATCAAAATTACTTTAGTAAAAAGTTTGATTGGTCGTTTAGAGGCTCACAAAGGTTCAGCTCGTGGTTTAGGTTTAAGTAAAATTCGCCAAACGGTAGAAGTAGCTGATACTGTAGAAAATCGTGGCATGATAAATGCAATTGGCTTTTTGTTAAAGTGTGAGGGTTAATCATGTTTTTAAATACAATTAAACCTGCTAATGGTGCTAAACATTCAAGTAAGCGCGTTGGTCGTGGTATTGGTTCTGGTTTAGGTAAGACTGCTACTCGTGGCCATAAAGGTCAAAAGAGTCGTGCTGGTGGGTTTCATAAGGTAGGTTTTGAGGGTGGTCAAATGCCTCTTCAAAGACGTTTACCAAAAAGAGGTTTTAACTCTATGAATCTAGGTGCTGAAGTAAGATTGTCTGATCTTAATATTTCAAATCTGGTAGATGTTGATTTTTTAACTTTAGTAGCTGCTGGTCTAGTATCGCAACATGCTAATAAGATAAAAATCATCCACACTGGAACAATTGAAAAAGCAATTAATGTACGTGGTGTTGGTGTAACTGCAACAGCAAAAGCGGCAATTATTGCTGCTGGCGGAAGTGTTGAGTAGAAACTTAGGTATATAATATGGTAGCTAAAGCAAATAAATTCGGTGAACTTAAAAATCGTATTTTATTTTTACTGGGGGCTCTTATAGTCTTTCGTATTGGTGCACATATACCAGTACCAGGGATTGACCCAATTCAGCTTGCTAAGCTTTTTAAGTCTAGCCAAACTGGTTTACTAGATATGGTAAATATGTTCTCAGGTGGAGCATTATCCCGCTTTACTATTTTTGCTCTAGGAATAATGCCATACATTTCAGCTTCGATTATTTTACAGTTGTCATCAGAAGTGTTTCCATATCTGATCCAACTTAAAAAAGAAGGTGAGAGTGGCCGCAAAAAAATTACTCAGTATACTCGTTATGCAACAGTGGTTTTGGCAACAGTGCAAAGTTTTGGTATAGCAGCGATGTTATTTAAACAACCAGGCTTAGTGCTATTGTCGCAAGTTCAATTTTTTGTAACAGCAATGATATGTTTGGTTGCTGGTACTATGTTCTTGATGTGGCTTGGTGAGCAAATTACAGAGCGTGGAATTGGTAATGGTGCATCAATGATAATTACTACTGGTATTATTTCTGGTATTCCAGGTAGTATTAGTAAAACATTATCGTTAGCATCAAATGGATCAATGTCAATATTTTCGGCAATTATAGTATTTCTTTTGGTAATAGCAATTACTTATGTGGTTGTTTTTGTTGAAAGAGCACAACGTAAGATACCTGTTAACTACGCTAAGCGTCAAGTTGGCAATAAGATTATGCAAGGTCAAAGTACGCATTTACCGCTTAAAATTAATTTAGCTGGAGTTATTCCACCTATTTTTGCTTCAAGTATTATTTTGTTCCCAGCAACTGTAATTGGTTGGTTGGCGCATGGTAAACTAAGCTTTTTATCAGGTGTTGGAGACTCACTACATCCAGGTCAGCCTGTGTATGTGATCTTATATGCTACAGCAATAGTATTTTTCTGTTTCTTTTATACTGCCTTAGTCTTTAATCCTAAAGATACTGCAGATAATTTGAAAAAAAGTGGTGCTTTTATTCCGGGTATCCGCCCAGGTGAAAATACTGCTAGGTATATTGAGAAGGTTATTTTAAGACTAACTTTATCTGGTGCTGTTTATATAACCTTGATTTGTTTATTGCCTGAAATTTTGATCTTAAAATGGCATGTGCCGTTTTATTTTGGTGGGACTTCATTATTGATTGTGGTTGTAGTTATGATGGATTTAATGACTCAAGTTCAATCGCAAATTATGTCGGTTCAATATCAAAGTTTACTTAAAAAAGCAAACCTAAAAAGTTTTTAGTTTGTAACAGAAAGATTAAAAATGGCAAAAGATGATGTGATACAGTTTGAAGGTGAAGTGACAGAAGCGTTACCTAATACAATGTTTCGCGTTAAGTTAGAAAATGGTCACGAAGTATTGTGTCACATTTCAGGTAAGATGCGGATGAACTATATTCGTATTTTGCCAGGGGATAAGGTAACTGTCGAAATGACACCTTATGATTTAAACAAAGCTCGCATAGTTTTCCGTGCGAAGTAATATTTACAGGGTTTTATAATGAGAGTTCAACCTTCAGTTAAAAAAATATGTCGTAATTGCAAAGTAATTCGTCGCAAGGGTGTTGTACGAGTTATCTGCAAAGAAGCTAGACATAAACAAAGGCAAGGATAATATTTATTCGTTATACGAATAGGTAGATTTGTAAATTAGTTACTACTACATAGTAATTTTGTTATATAATAATGGGTTAATTTTAAAAACATTTTTGTGAGGTAAAGTGATGGCACGCATCGCTGGTGTAAATATTCCTGATAATGCTCATATCGTAATTGGTTTGCAGCATATATATGGTATTGGTTCTTCTCGTGCAAAACTTATTTGTGGTGTTGCTCGTATTGATCCACAAACTAAGGTCAAAGATTTAGACCAAGAAAAAATGGAGGCTGTACGTAACCAAGTTGCAACTTTTGCAATTGAAGGTGACTTACGCCGTGAAGTTTCAATGAATATTAAACGTTTAATTGATCTTAAATGTTACCGTGGTGGTCGCCATCTAAAAGGCTTGCCAGTTCGTGGTCAACGTACTAAGACAAATGCTCGTACCAGAAAAGGACCTAGAAAGTCTATTGCTGGTAAGAAAAAATAAGTAGTTAAGAAGGTATATATATGACAGTAAAAGCAAACACAGCTGCTCGCGCTAAGAAAAAAGTTAGAAAGGTAGTTTCAGAGGGTGTTGCACACGTGCATGCATCTTTTAATAACACCATTATAACGATCACGGATCGTCAGGGGAATGCATTATCTTGGGCTAGTTCTGGCGGTGCGGGGTTTAAAGGCTCGCGTAAAAGTACACCATTTGCAGCACAGGTTGCTGCCGAGAAAGCTGGTAAAGTTGCCCAAGAGTGTGGAATCAAAACATTAGATGTTCTAGTACAAGGGCCTGGTCCTGGTCGTGAGTCTTCTATCCGTGCTCTAAATGCGTTGGGAATAAAGATATTAAGTATAGCAGATGTGACGCCTATTCCTCATAATGGATGCCGTCCACCTAAAAGACGTAGAGTATAAGGAGTAATAAGAAATGGCAAGATATACAGGACCTAGATGTAAATTAATGCGCCGTGAAAAACTAGATTTATCTTTAGTTAGTAGCAGAAAAAGTGCAGATTCAAAATGTAATTTAGCGGTAGCACCGGGTCAACATGGTGCGAAATCAGGTGGTAAATTATCTGATTATGGTATTCAATTACGTGAAAAACAAAAAATTCGCCGTATTTATGGTATTTTAGAACGTCAATTTAGAAAGTACTTTGCCGAAGCTGAGCGTAGAAAAGGCTCAACTGGTGAAAACTTGCTTAAATTGCTTGAGTCTCGTTTAGATAACGTTGTTTATCGTATGGGGTTTGGTTCTACACGTGCTGAAGCTCGTCAATTAGTTTCACATAAATCAGTTTGTGTAAATGGAAATTTAGTTAATATACCTTCATATTTAGTGAAAAGTGGTGATGTAGTAAGTATTGCTGAAAAATCACAAAAACAAGTACGTATATCTGAAGCTTTGTCTCTTAGTGAGCAAATCGGTTTCCCAGCTTGGGTAGATGTAAATGCTAAAAAAATGGAAGGTGTGTTTAAGACTGCACCTGAAAGAAACGAACTTTCAAGTGATATGAACGAGCAATTAGTAGTTGAATTCTACTCTAAATAATCATTAATATATAAGAGTTGTGAAGGAATAGAAAGTATGCAGGAATTAGCAAGTAAAAATCAACTGCTTAAACCGAAATCTATCAGTATACACCCTATTGATAGCGATAGCAACAGTTGTAAAGTAGTTATGGAACCATTTGAGCGTGGTTATGGACATACATTAGGTAATGCACTTAGACGTGTACTATTATCATCAATGGTTGGTGTAGCGGTTACCCGCGTTAAAATCGCTGGTATCAACCACGAATACGCAGTAATTGATGGTGTTAGCGAAGATGTTGTTGATATTTTATTAAATCTTAAAGGTTTGATATTTAAGCTTCATGGGCGTGATAGTGTTAATTTACAGTTGAAAAAATCTGGTCCAGTAGTTGTTCGTGCAAGTGATATTGAACTTACTCATGATGTTGAAATTATTAATCCAGAGCATGTTATTTGTAATTTAACAAAAAACATTGATATTGATATTGAGATCACAGTTGAGTCTGGGGTTGGTTATCAAGCATCTACATTACGTAGTGAAGAAGAGACAGTATCTGCTGGTTGGATTAATCTTGATGCTGGTTTTTCACCAGTTACACGAGTTATGTTTAACGTAGAAAATGCACGTGTTGAGCAAAAAACTGACTTAGATAAATTAGTTTTGGAAATTGAGACTAATGGAGTTATCTCTCCTGAAGATGCAGTAAGATCTGCTTCTAAGCTATTGATTGAGCAATTATTAGTATTTGCTGGTTTAGAGCATATGCCTGAAATGGAAACTGTTACTCATAAGTTAGCTAAAGTTAAAGAAGAACCTGAAGTTGATCCGGTATTCCTTGAATTAGTTGATAACCTTGAGTTGACCGTTAGAAGTGCTAATTGTCTGAAACATTTGGATATTAACTATCTTGGTGACTTAGTTCAATTTTCAGAAAATGAACTTCTTAGAACTCCTAACTTAGGAAAAAAATCGCTTACAGAAATTAAAGAATTACTGGAAGCTCGTGGATTGAAATTTGGTTTGGCTTTGGAAAACTGGCCACCAGCATCAGTAAAAAAGAAAAATAATTACTAATAGTAAAATATTATAAAGGATGTAGAGTATGCGCCATCGTTGTGCTCACCGTAAATTAAATCGTACTTCATCGCATAGAAAAGCTATGTTTAAGAATATGGCTGTCGCATTAATTAAGCATGAAGCAATTGTAACAACATTACCTAAAGCTAAGGAACTACGTAAAGTAGTTGAGCCATTAATTACTTTGGCAAAAAATCCTAGCCTAGCTAATCGTCGCCTAGCTTTTGACCGTATCCGCGATCGTGATATGGTAGTTAAGCTATTTGATGTATTAGGGCCTCGTTATACAGAGCGTCCTGGTGGATATACCCGTGTACTTAAATACGGTTTCCGCAATGGCGATAATGCACCTCGTGCTTTCATCGAATTAGTAGACAGACCTGCTGATTCTGAAATCGTTGAAGACGCATCTGCTGAATAAGTATTCAGTTTGATTCTAAAAAAGGCAATTTATGAAATAAATTGCCTTTTTTATTTATTAATAAAATCATCTAAAAGTTAATCTAATTAGCTTGATTATCATCATTCCTAAGATTTATCCTGAAGAATTATAGGCCGTATTGCTAATATGATCGATTGCAATAGTTGCCAAGGTGTTTCATAATATATCATAACAAATCAGTCTGATATTAGCCATAAGAAGTTATGGGGATTTGCTTTAAATATGCTAAGATGTTTATTTAACACATTGTCATAGGAGAATAATTATGAAAAGAGTTGAGAATAAAGTTGCTGTTGTAACAGGTGGTGCACTGGGTATTGGGGAAGCGTGTTGCCTACTCTTAGCCAAACATGGTGCCAAGGTTGCTGTTACAGATATTAAAGATGACGAAGGAAAGAGGTTAGTTGCAAAAATTAAAGATGTTGGTGGAAACGCCGAATTTTGGCATATGGATACTACGAATGAAGAAGAAGTTAAAAATGTCCTATCCAACATTAAAACTAAATTTGGTAAGCTAGATATACTAGTTAATAATGCTGGGATTGCTGGGGTTAATAAACCAACTCATGAAATTACTTCTGAAGAGTGGGACAAGGTAATGTTAGTAAATGTGAAAGGTGTGTTTTACTGCACCAAATATGCAATTCCTTTTATGCAGGAGAATGGTTGTGGGAGCATAGTTAATCTTTCCTCTATTTATGGGATTATAAGCGCCCCCGATATCCCACCGTATCATGCATCTAAATGGGCGGTGCGTGGAATGAGCAAAACTGATGCTTTATTATATGCTAAAGATAAAATAAGGGTAAACTCAATTCACCCAGGATTTATTTATACCCCATTAGTTGAAGATTTAGGTAAGCATCAGTCAGAAGGGTTGGAAGCTTTTAAAAAAGAAACTGCTGCATTACATCCATTGGGTCATATGGGTGAACCAGATGATATTGCCTATGGGGTATTATATCTGGCATCAGACGAATCTAAATTTGTAACTGGAAGTGAGCTCGTAATTGATGGTGGGTATACCGCTAAATAAAATAATCTTACTAGGCCTGCCATTATTTAATTTAGAAATACTTATTTAAGGTAGAGCTTGGTTCTTTAAGTAATAACTTAATTTAATTAATTATCCTTCAGACGGAGTTGGACGAAAACTTAAAGTGTCAGCAAGGGTTGTAAAAGCTAGAATAGATACTGGAAAATCTTGATAAAATAACTATTAATTATTTTAGGAGATTTTTTATGTATAGAATTACAGGTCAACCAATTAATTTAAGATATATTGCAACATCAATAAAGCAAGACATTCAATTATCGGAG
>CANFGS010000014.1 GCA_947446595.1 Neisseriaceae bacterium
ATACATACGTATGATATACTTCTTCAGGTATAAGCCAGATGTCCCACATTTATTGATTGTTTTGATTGTTAAAGATCTTCTTTTTTCTTCTCAACTTTCTTTGAAGCGAGATCGGTATTATATACATGACTTATTACAAATGTCAAAACATTTTTATGGATATTTTCTAAAAAACACTAAAACCACACAAACACAAAAACAATTTAAGAGCATTTTCAGTATGTTAAAGCCTTAAATTATTTATTGAATAATTTCAGCAATTACACCATTTCCAGATTGAATAATTACTCTTTTACCATCAGACCACGGATATGCAATTCCGTCTTTAAAGGAAGAGCTTTTCATAGCAACCATTTTGCCATCATTACGATTAAACAAATATACCTTACCATCTTTATCTATAAGTAAAATATTATTGTTTAGAAATATTGGAACACTTAATAAACGATATTGTAAAACATCATTGCTCCATATCTTATTCCCATTATTTTTGTCATAGGCATAAAGCACTCCATCTTGACTAAGACTATATACATTTTGTTCATCTACCAAAATGCCATAACTAGTACTGAAATTGTTTGCCCATATTTTGCTACTATTCATTGCATCAATACAAGTTATTTTGCCATTATAAGTTGCAACACAAATTTGATTGCCATTTAGAACAGGCCTAACGGAGACATCATTCATTTTATCTAAATCAGTTGCACCTGAAGGAAGAGCAACGTAGTTTTCCCAAATAGGAACCCCAGTGTTTAGATTAAGCAATGACATCCTTCCACTTGGCTGACCTACTATTACAACGTCTTTACCAATTATCTGAAATGTATTATAAACCCGAAGCGTCAAAGACGGTATTGATTTTTGATACACCCATAACAAACTACCATTTGATGCATTATAAGCTAGAATTTCTGAATCATTAGTCCGAACAACGACTATCCCATTACTTACTTGTGGTGTTTCAACCGAAATAGTAGGTAACTCTGCTTGCCAATTGATCTTCCTGGCAACTTTATCAATTGATAATAAATACCCATCTACTGTAGTTACAAAAATTGAATTCGAAGATACTGCAGTGCCGCTACTAAATTTACGCTTAGAATGAAAATGACTAATTATAGTACCATCAGTTTGATCAATTCGAAATATATTTCCGTCTTTGTCCGCTGTAAATATTGTGCCATTATCAAGAGTAGGCACAAAACTACCTGCAGGACTTGTACTTAATACATCAAGTAACCATTTTACATTTAACTCTTCTGAATGAGCAATATCAGGAACTGGCTTTGGCACTGGATCACTATTGCTAGAACACGCGACCAGAGCCAATGATATTGATAATATATAGAAAAGCTTCAATCAATTATTACCTAAAACATCCAAACGCATTTGAATACCTTGTGACATACTTGAATCTTGACCAACTTTCTTCAGTGCTTCTTTGTATGCATCACGTGCTTTATCCTGATCACCTTGTGCAACATATAAATCACCACGCTTAGAGTAGTATAATGGATCAAAAGCTGGATCATGTTTTTCAAGGAGTAATTTAATTGCTTTATCATATTTCTTTTCATCAATATAAACATCTGCCAATCTTAATTTTGCAGTATTAACCATACCAACATCTTTAGAATTATCTATAATCCAATTTAATGATTTTGCCGTTTGGCTTAAATCTTTTTTGTCCCAAGACATTTTTGCTGATAATAGGCTCGCCATTGTTGCATATTCGGTTGAAGAATAATCATTTTGTAATTCTTTAGTTGCATCTAACGCCTTATTAATATCTTTAGAATTATAAGCACTCGTAAAAGTTCCATAAACTAATGCAGCATCAGCAGCACGAGTTGAGTTACGCCAATTCCACCAAGCACTTACACCATATGCAATTAAACCAAGAATCGCCAGCCCAACAATATACTTCCCAGCTTTTTGCCAAAAGTATTGTAAATTATTAATTTGTTCTTGTTCATGTAAATCAAATTTTGACATATTATTTCCCAATCTATACTTATATTTTACGTAAAAAATCAACCAAATTTTCTATAGCAACTGACTCTTGAGTCTGTCTATCCATCAATTTTACCATGACTTGATTGTTCGATACTTCAGTTTCGCCTATAATCACAGTAAATTTACATTTTAAACCATCGGCTTTTTTTAACTGCGATTTAAAACTATTTACCCCAAAGTTCTGCACTACAGACAAACCTTCACCACGAAGAATACCTGCAATTTTAAATGCTAAAGCTTGAGTGTCAGACCCTACGGTCGCAATAAACACATCAGGAAATACTCTATTAGGAACAATATTAAGAGCTTCAAGTTCAAGTAATATACGTTCAAGACCAATAGCAAAACCTATTGCATAATTGTCTTTACCACTTAACTCTTTAACCAAGGGGTCATAACGACCACCAGCAGCAACAGTTCCTTGAGCTCCAAGATTTGAGCTAACCCACTCAAATACTGATAAATTATAATAATCCAACCCCCGAACTAAACGAGGATTTTCGATAAATTCAACGCCTAAATTAGTTAAATATGTTTTCCATAGAGTATAATGCTCTAACGACTCACTACCTAAGTAGTCAATTAACATTGGAGCCTTAGTAACTAATTCCTGCATAGCAGGGTTTTTAGTATCTAAAATCCTAAGCGGGTTTTTGTATAACCGCCTTGTTGCATCTTCATCAAGTAAATTGATATTTTGTTCAAAATACTTTATAAGATTAGCTCGATGCACAGCTCTTTCATCAAGATTACCAAGGCAGTTTATATGCAATTGGAGATTCTGAATCCCTAAGCGTTGCCATAAATCTCTAAGCATCAGTATAATTTCGCTATCAATATCAGGGCCTTTAAAACCAAGAGCCTCGACACCTAGCTGATGAAACTGACGATAGCGTCCTTTTTGAGGGCGTTCATGACGAAACATCGGCCCAATGTACCATAGTTTTTGTGTTTTATTATATAGTAACTCATGTTGAATTACTGAACGAAGAGCTCCAGCTGTTCCCTCTGGACGCAAGGTTAAGCTATCATCGTTTAATTTGTCGGTAAAAGTATACATTTCTTTTTCAACAATGTCAGTCGCACCCCCAATAGAACGAGTAAATAACTTGGTATCTTCAACTATTGGGGTTCTAATATTCTCATAACCATAACTAAACAACCATTTGCGTAATTGCTCCTCAAGCCATAGCCAAGCATGGGAGTCTCCAGGCAGTATGTCATTCATACCTTTAACAGAATTAATTTTTTGCATAGCCATCTTTATCTATTCTCATAATTTTTGTTTATCCATTTTTGATAATCACCACTTTGTACATGCTCTACCCATTCTTTGTTATCAAGAAACCATTGAACCGTTTTTCTAATTCCACTATCGAAGTCTTCTAATGGCTTCCATCCAAGATCGCGCATAATTTTGCTAGGATCCATAGCATAACGATAATCATGCCCCTGTCTATCAGTAACAAATGTAATTAAATCAGAATATCTCTTTCCATCAACACGTGGTTTAAGTTCATCAAGAATACTACAAATCGTATTTACAACCTGAATATTATTTCTTTCATTATGACCACCAATACAATAGCTCTCTCCAATAGTTCCGCACTCAAAAGCCAATAACAAACCACGCGCATGATCATCAACATACAACCAATCACGAATATTTTTACCATTTCCATAAACAGGCAATGATTTTAATTGTAATGCATTATTAATAATCAATGGGATTAATTTTTCTGGAAAATGATATGGTCCGTAGTTATTAGTGCAGTTGGTAATAACAATGGGAAAATTATAAGTATGAAACCATGCCCTAACTAATAAATCACTACTTGCCTTACTAGCTGAATATGGTGATCTTGGGTCATATGAAGTTGATTCACTAAAGTAGCCTGTTTCACCTAAGGATCCGAACACTTCATCTGTAGATACATGAACAAATTTAAAATCACTTTTATCACCCAAGCTATTATAGTATGTTCTAGCACATTCTAACAAATTATACGTGCCAACAATATTAGTTTGGATGAACTCATTTGGCCCAGTAATTGATCTATCAACATGAGATTCTGCTGCTAGATGAATAATTCCAGAAGGCTTATACTTATTAAAGAGTCCATTAATTTTTTCAGAATCACAAATATCAGCCTGTACAAAACTATAATTAGGACTATTCTCTATAGATTTTAAAGATTCTAAATTACCAGCATAAGTAAGTTTATCAATATTAATTATTGAGTACTTTGTATTATTAACTAACAATCTAACTAAAGCAGAACCAATAAAACCCGCCCCACCAGTAACAAATAAGCATTTACTCATTCAAATATACCTTAAAATATCACAAAACAATTTTACGCAAATATTCAGCATATGTGCTTTTACCCATAGTTTTAAGCATTTCTTTAACATTATCAATGCTAATAAATCCCTTATGAAGCGCAATTTCTTCCAAACACGCAATTTTAATTCCCTGTATATTTTCGACAGTTTGGATAAAATTTGCGGCTTCAAGCAATGAGTGATGAGTACCAGTATCTAGCCATGCAAAACCACGCTCTAAGATTTCCACATTTAACAAACCCTTTTCAAGATAAATACTATTTAGATCAGTTATTTCCAGCTCACCTCGATGAGATGGTTTGATAGTTTTTGCATACTCAACAACATTTTCATCATAGAAATATAATCCCGTTACAACATAATTTGATTTTGGAATACTAGGTTTTTCTTCAAGACTAATAGCTTTTTTATTATCATCAAACTCAACAACCCCAAACCGAGCTGGATCTGAGACATGATAAGCAAATACTGAAGCCCCCTTATTGGTAATCGCCTGTTTCAATAATTTGGTAATACCATTACCATAGAATATATTATCCCCCAATATCAAACATGCAGGACTTCCATCAAGAAATTCTTCACCTATTAAAAATGCTTGAGCTAAACCATCAGGGCTTTCTTGTACTTTATACTGTAGATTAATACCCCACTGACTACCATTTCCCAATAACTGCTCAAATCTACCAATATCATGGGGAGTTGAAATTATCAATATATCTTTAATTTCAGCCAACATTAAAATTGATAATGAATAATAAATCATTGGTTTATCATACACCGGTAATAATTGCTTAGATACCACATTAGTTGCTGGATACAAACGAGTTCCGCTACCACCAGCTAAAATAATCCCTTTATAATTCATAAATAAACCCTAATAATATTAATATGCACCACTTCTTTTTAAGACCACTTGAATTGTTTTTAATAAAATCACAAAATCATACCACAATGACCAATTCTTTATATAACACACATCTAATCGCACACGGTTAGTATAATCTACATCATTCCTTCCACTAATCTGCCATAATCCAGTTATGCCAGGAGATACCAGCTTATAATAATAAAAATCGTCTTTATATTTGTTTATTTCAGCCTCAACGATAGGACGCGGCCCAACCAAACTCATATCACCAAGTAAAACATTAAATAACTGTGGTAATTCATCTAGACTACTTTTACGAAGGAATTTACCAATTGGTGTTACTCTTGGATCATCTTTAAGTTTGAAATCTTTTTCCCACTCAAGTCTAACATCTTCATCATTAGCCAATAATTCAGTTAAAATTTCCTGACTATTATTGTACATGGTTTTAAATTTGAGACAATAAAAAAAACCGCCATTTTTACCAATTCTTTTATGCCTAAACAGCACACCACTCTTCGTGCTAGTAATTATAACAATACTAATTAATACCAAGAAGGGGGACAACAATATTATTGCAATTGATGCACATATTATATCAGCTGCTCTCTTAATCACACGATTTAAGCGTCTACCAAGATTGTTTTGTAAACGTAAAAATAATTGATCATCACCAAAAAAGTGCTCTACTTCTGCTCCATATAAAGGCAAGCCACTAATATCAGGTACAATAGATACAAAGGTATAATGACTTTGTAGCAGATTAATTTGTCTTATATGAGTCACTATTTCATTACTATTTAACGCTACCACAATCTCAGTATCAGAATTGATTAATGAATGATTTAATATACTTTCATAACTTATAATAGGAATATTAAGATGAGTTTTTGAATGTTGATTTAAGTCAAAGGATATTAACCCAATTATTTTATAACCCAGAAGTTTATTATTCGTTAATAAGTTTACAGCATTACTAGCTGTTTTACCAGTACCAATAATATATACATTTCTTGTCCATAATCCTAAACTGCATAAAATATATTTAGTTAAACAACGAAATATTGGTAAAACAAATAATAATTCAAACCAAAACAGGGCATTAAACCCTTTAATAACATGGTGAGAAATTAGAAAACCAAATCCCATATGAAGTATTGCAAAAATAAAAACCGTCTTAGTAATTAAACCGACCTCTTCCCACGTTGGACGTCTTTTGACATATTGCTCTTGGTACCAAAATACAATAATTACAATCAATCCACCAAATTTTGCAATACCAACAGACTTAATAGTTATATGCTCAATACTTGGGGTGATTATTTCTAAAAACTCACGAGTCAGAACGAAGCATAATACTAGTGAAAAAATATCTGATAAAATCAAACAGATACGTTGTGTGAGAATTTTATTTTTCATTAGTCATCTTTTCATTGATATAATTAGTTATCTTATTTCTAAAGATTTCAGGTGTAAAAAGTTTAGCGTTACTAATACAATCTTTTGGAATAAAATTATTTTGTTCAAATCTATCTAGAGCTAAATTTAAACTCTCTGCAGTTTGTTCATCAAAAAATACTCCAGTTTTATTATCACCATCAACTATTACGCTTTCGGTAACACCTCCCTTGCCATATGCTATAACAGGTGCTCCATACGACTGTGCCTCTACAGGTAAAATACCAAAGTCTTCTTCGGCTGCAAAAACAAAAGCCTTTGCACGATGTAGATAATCAATTAAGACCGCATCACTTTGATAACCTAAAACCTGAATATTATCTGCATTTCTGGCTTGATACATAATATTTTTAAGCATTGCTCCAGAACCTATCACGACTAGTTTACGATTTGGATTTTTTATGAATGCTTCAACTATAATATCAATTTTTTTATATACTACCATTCTAGAAACAGTTACATAAAAACCCTCACGTTTGCATTCTAAATCATTTATAGCTGTAGCAACTGGTGGATATATTACATCTGCTTCACGACGATATACCTTCCATATTCTCCTTGCAATATATTTAGAATTTGCAATAAAAAAATCAACTCCATTACTGGTGCGTAAATCCCAAATACGTATTTTATGTAGTATTAACCTTATAATCCAGGATTTTATTCCAGTTGTTAAACCGCTGCCTTTTAAATATTGATGCTGTAAATCCCAAGCATACCTCATTGGCGTATGACAATAACAAATATGTACTTGATCAGGGCCTGTAATAATTCCTTTAGCAACAGAGTGAGAACTTGAAATAACTAAATCATATTTAGATAAATCAAACTGCTCTACCGCTAATGTCATTAAAGGTAAATACGCACGGTATTTAGTTTTTGCAAAAGGAAGTTTTTGTATAAATGATGTTGTTACTTTTTTGTTATGGATAATACCACGATCTGCATTAGATAAAAAATCTACCAAACTATATACATCAGCTTCGGGATAACATTGTAAAAGCTGCTCGAGAACCTTCTCAGCACCACCTACAGTCACTAACCAATCTGTTACTATTGCAATTTTATACATTACTTTATTTATCATTTTAATATTTAGTATCCGCAATTATATCATTTGTAATTAATATACTTAGTAATATCTATATTATTAAAAAAACCAGGATGTTTAGAATCTACATCACCGTATAGCTGATAATTAGGATCATATATTAATTCATCATTCCATACTGTACAATTCATATGTTGAAGAGGTATAATATGTCGTGGATTAGTTGGCCCGAAAAAGGCTGACATTTTAGCATATACTTTCATAGCAACACCCAAATGCATTGCTCCACAATCTGTTGTATAAAAGTACTCAGCATTTTTAATTAACCATGCTGACGAGGGAAGACTTAAAACACCTGCAAAATTATATAGATTCTTATGATTATTGAGTGCATTAATATAATTAGCATAATTTCCTTTATCTTGTTCCCCTCCAAGTAATATAACCTTACCCCCATTATCAAGCAGTCCCTTAATTAATTGTAAAACTTTCTTTTCAGGTAACATCCTAATCCCACTGGTTTCATATTGATTATTACCACCACTATTTACAATAACAACATATTTATCAATTTGTAATTCTGATAACTTGTTAGCTACATTTAATTTATCACCATCACTAATTGCCAAATCTAAGCTGATATCTTCATAACTACTGGCATTTAGTAAATCAAGGTAATAAAGTACTTGATAACGATTTACATCATTGTACTTAACATTTTTTGATAATAAAAGTTTAGAAAACTTATCACGACAAAATCCAATAGTAGTCGCACCAATTATCCTTAACATAAGATTAAAATACCAATGTTTATCTAGGATAAAAACGTAATCATATTTGCGGCGTATTGATAGTAAAAACTTTATAAACTTCAATATACCTTTAATAGTAAATACTTTATCGTCCAGTGCTATAATTTTATTAAGATTTTGATTTTTGAAGAGTGCTGACTCAAATGGTTTTGCCAGACAATAATCTATTTGACAATTAGGGTAGTTTTGACGTAATTGCCTAATTAATGGGGTTGTCATAAGAATGTCGCCCATCGCACCACGTTTGATTAATAATATTCGTTTTTGTATCATAAATAATTATCTAGTAAATAGTTTTTTATATAATGTAATTATCTTTTTATTAAATAGAGTCTCATCAATTTTACGAAATGGCTTTGCTAATTCTTTTAATATAACTCCATTTTTAGTACGCCATTTAAAATATTTAGTATCCAAATTAAAATCAATACTCATAAGTGAAGGATGCACTAGAGGAAAATTAATGTCATTGGCAACAATAGCTTTGACTACCCCACCTTCTATTTCGGGATGAGCTGAATCAGTAGAACCAAAACCTAAATTTTGAGTTAGACTAATCATTGGAGTAACAGACAAGCCGTTATTAATTAATGCAGTAAAATACCATTGACAATCCCAGGTCTTTGTTTGACCAAGATTATCTTCAAAAAGCTGCTTATGCCATAGCTGTAAACGATAGCTACCAGAAGCTTTTACAATCCCACCTTGGGTGATATATTGATGATAATTTTTCATCCATAAATCATACTCTTGCCAACGGTCCCGCCATGAAGCCCATCCCCAAATCTGAGTCATCTGTGAAAAATAATAGCTTTGAAGTGACAAATCACTATCTTGTAAAATACTATAACCACCTATATGCCAAATTCGTTTATCATTTTGATATTTATACAGCATTTCTTGACAAAATCGAAAAAAACCATTAGATGGAAGACAATCATCCTCCAATATAATACCCATTTCTTCGTGTTCAAAGAACCAACTAATTGCACTAGAAACGGCAAGGCCACAACCAAGATTCTCATCACGAAACAAAGTTTTTACCTCACAATGCCAATCTATATTGTCTAATATATATTTTCTAACTTGAGACACAATTTGTGCTTCATCAGATTTATGTTTTCTGGGACCATCACATGCTATATACAATCTAGGTGGTTTTGCTTTTGCTATTGCAGATAAAACTTCCTTGGTAACATCAATGCGATTAAATACTAAGAACAAAACAGGAGTGTCTAATTGATACACTAAAATTTACCTTTTCAAAATTTATTTAATTGTCGAACAGCATTAACCAATACCAAACTATTAGACCATTCGTTAATTATAATAAAATTATCTCCTAATGGTTTCCATTGCGTGAATGAATTCAGTTTATGCCAAAGAATAATTTTAGGTAATTTTAATGCACTTGATAAATGTGCAATACTGCTATCAATACCAATAAATAAAACCGCATTAGCAACTAGGAATCGCACATCAAATAATCCAATCTCACCATTAGTAATTATAACTCGAGATAAATCTATACTATCCAAACACTCACGAACATAACAAATTTCATCAATAACACCTACAAATACTACATTGAGCGAACTATTTTCAAGAAGATATTTTAAAGTACAATTTAGCATTGCTTGAGGAATATTCTTTTGTGCATTTTGTGAAGTTGGATGAATTACAATATACTGTTGTTTAATTAATCCAAACTTATTAAATAAGTTATTATTGGCTATCGCATTCAAAACATCTAAATTAATTGAATTATAAGATGGTTCTAGAACTTGTAAAACACTTAATATATGATTAGTTTCATGAGTATTAGCCAACCATTCTACACGTTTATTTAATAAAAATCCAAAACCTGCAGTGCCATAACCAATATAATTTATTGCAACTCTAGATAAACATGCTGACAGTATGCCAGTTCCAAGATAAGCTCTAAAGTGGCAACAAGTATCATATCTTTTATTAGAGTTCTTAAGGGCATTTAATATTTTAAAAAACCCTGATACAATTTTTCGGTCTTTATAATTTTGAACTGTAATTATATTAACATTATATAGATCATTAAATAAGAATCTATATTCATCTTGTATCAAAATATCAACTTTATAATCAAGTTTGAGAAAATCACCAATCGTATAACGAAATAAAATCAAGTCTCCAATTAATCCCAAGTTAATAAATAATAACCTATTCCCTGTATTTATAAATGGCTTTCTACGTATTACCCTATAACCAATAAAATCAATGATTAGATAGAGTTTATACAGGATATTATGAGACAAATACCCATAGTTAAGCTCACCACTATTATTCATGATATACGACTCTTAATTAATTTACACCATTTATCAATAGCAATTTCTTGATCAAATCTTTTTAAAGCATTTTTGCTATTTTTAGCATAATTCTCACGAAGAGAATTATCATTTATTAACATAGTTAATGCCTTTACTAACTCATCTTGATTTCTTTTCTCTACAACAACCCCATATTTACCATTCTCCAAAATTTCTGCAGCACCTGTTCTAGTCGCTATAACAGCTTTGTTACAATATAAAGCCTCTAAAACAACTGTCGGTAACGCCTCACTATTTGACGAAGATACCAATATATCACATTGATTTATATAAGATAGTGTATTATTTACATGTCCAGTTAAAGTTACATAATGCTGTAGATTTAAATTTTTAATTAAATTAGTTATTAAATCCTCATCATCTTTTCTACCACAAATATATAAATGTACCTTTTTACTAATTTCTGGAATTACTTGTGCTAAAGCATTTATTAGTAATGGGAAATTTTTCTCATGGGTAATTCTACCAACAGCACATATATTTATAACATTTTCTAGTAACAGTTTTTGCTGTGTAATTGCTTGAAAATATAATATATTATGAATAACTTTCGTATTATTCATAGTAGTACCAGCAAACTCTTGTAATGAATTAGCACAATATTCACTTACACAGATAATACAATTAGCTTTTGATAATGCTTTTCTATAAATCTTACGCGAAAAAGCCACTCCACCCAGAGTCATCTCACTTCTGCAGCTATGCTCCCATAGAAAATATTTTTTTCTTAAGAGAATACTTACCAACCATGCCATAATTGTAAAAGCGGCACCCTCATTTATTATTTGTAATTCATTATTACGAGCTAAGTTAAACCACTTGAAAAAAAATAATATTTTATGATATATTTTAACTATTTTATTATTTGATGGTGCTGCTAGAAATATTAGATTAATATTTTCAGGAACTTGATATTTATTTATATTCTCTAGGCATAATACTGTTATGCTATATTTATCATTTAATTTGCTGGTTAAATTTATAAGTGCTGTTTCGCCGCCACCATGATTTAAACCTTGCCAAACAAAAAGAAGTTTTTTCATTTACATACTCTATAATTTAATAACGAATAGAAAATTTTAAATAAAGAACTATTTTCCGCTTGATATAATGAAGCAAACTAATTCTACTATGCGAAAATCTAACCTTCAAATTCTCTTTGGAAGATAAAAACTTTTGTTGCCCACTTATTCCATCGCATCTATAATTGGATAAAATATACGGAATAAATTTACTCTTAAATCCAGCTTTAAAGATACGCATTAATAAATCTACATCAGCTGCAATTTTATAGCCTAAATAAAACTTATAGCTTTTATATACTTCATTTCTAATAAATACTGCCGGATGTGCCATATCATAATTATAATAATACATAGCCTCTGGTGAATGTTGCATCACTCCAGAAAAATGGTACTGCCCATTTAAATATTCATGCATGGCACAAATACCATAGGCTACCATTGTATCTGAAGTAACTGTTTCTATTACATTTTTACAAGCATTAACCTCATACCAATCATCACTATTAATAATTCCAACCCATTCACCAGTTGCCATATTGATACCTTTATTCATAGCATCATAAATACCCTTATCTGGCTCTGAGACATAGCGATAAATAATCCCTTTGTCTATAAACTTCTCTTCATATTCTTTTATAATTTCTAAAGTATTATCTTTTGATTTTCCATCAACAATAATATACTCTATATTTGAATATGTTTGGTTAAGAACCGACTCAATCGTTTGTCTTATAGTTTTGGCACTATTAAAGCATATGGTAATAATACTTATTAGTGGTTTGCAATTATTTTGTAACATTTATATTTTCCATTATTTTATTTTTTACTTTCTCGATTGTAATATCATTAATATCTAGATTCGAACCATAGCCATATTGATTAGAGAGGTATTTATAGTCATCCAAATTTTTTTCAATTTCAGGATGATATATAGGATAATATTTATCTGTTAAATTAGCTGGATATGGTGTAAACCTACCAAAATGATTACCGTTAGATATCACAAAAACTCTTACATCAAGTGCAATACATATATGTGGTATTGATGTCTCATTTGACACTACAAATTTAGCTGTGGATAAAATATCCACCATTTCAACCAGGCTTGTTTTACCAATCAAATTATGTATAAATGGCATATTGATTACCGTATTATTTGAGTCAATATCAGTAATTGAGCCACAAACAACTATATTTACACCATAAATTTCATTTAACCATATTGCTAAACCATTAAAATTAGAAATATCCCACCTTCTTTTATTAGAGCTCGCCCCAATAAATAACACAATATAATTTGCAAGTTGATTATGAAACTTAGTTGCTACAGGTTTAATAATCAATTTTG
This sequence comes from Neisseriaceae bacterium, assembly GCA_947446595.1. Lineage (GTDB taxonomy): Bacteria > Pseudomonadota > Gammaproteobacteria > Burkholderiales > UBA11063 > Aquella. Next base: position 13,294 of record CANFGS010000014.1, read on the forward strand.
TATTTAATTTATAACCTAATAAATTTTGAAAAAACTCTCTATTTCTTTCAAATTCAAATAAAATTTCTGAAGTTGCTGGCAATATTTTAGTATAGTATGTGTCGGTAACTATTTTTTCATTATTACTAATGTTAGATAAATCACCAAGTGAAGTAATTTTATGTTTTGCATTCATTACGTTAGCTAAACTATCACTAGCAAAATCCCTGGAAAATGTGGGTACAATTATGTATTCATAATGCGTTTTTACTAAGCCTAATAGCTTTGAAATGCGATATTTCTTATTATCCCAAATCTGATTACGATCTAACCAGATAAAATTATTTACTAACTTACTATCAAATGTTTCTGCTATACTTTTCCATGCTTGATTACCAATGATGGTAACTGGTAAATCCGCAAATTTGGGAGATTGTTTTAATTCATATAAAAAATTTCTAAATAATATATAATCACCAATAGCATCAAGACGAATAATTGCAATTCCGCATATTATCTTTTTAAAACTAAATAAAGATATAGCTCTAATTAATAAGTATTCTACAAATAGATAAATTTTACGTTTTAATTTCATTTGATATTAGTAATTATAGTTTATTATACAAGAATATTATCTTGCGAATAACTCTTGCCATAAAAGGTAAATCAATAGCACATGCATTTTCAAATATATATTCTAGTTTATGATTGATATGTATTTTTTCTAGGTGTTTTTTTCTTAAGTTGATCTCTTTACGCGGATAATTGCTACTAAGCCCATCGGATTGTAAAGTGTGGGTTGCCCCATCACCAAACCCTATATTTGAAATTAAGTTTGTATTAGGAACTATACAAACTCCATCTCTAATAAAAATAGAAAAAGATAATTGGTAGTCCCATGTATTAATTGGCTTATTACTTTTCATTTCTCTAAAAATCTTTAACCAATATCTTCTTACTCTTCTACGTTTATTCTTATAGAATTTGCTATTTAAAAACTCAGGTTCAGAAATTGAAGTTAATTCAACATCATAGCTTTGCCATACTCTTCTCCATGATGCCCACCCCCAAATTAAAGCATATGACATAAATGAATACAGTTCGCTTGAATTTTTAGTTAATTGATCAAAGCGGTTATCTCCTGAAATAACCTTAACTTTATCATTATTCTTATATTTATTTAATAATTCTTCGCAATACCAAAAAAAGCTCTGATTTGGTAAGCAATCATCCTCTAATATAATTCCTTGTTCTTCATTATCAAAAAACCAGGTTATTGCAGAACTAACCGCATATTTGCAACCAAGATTTTTATCACGAAATAAAGTTTTTACTTCACAATCCCAATCTATATTATCCAAAATATAATTACGCACAGTATTTACAATATCTAACTCAACATGTTTATCTTCTCTTGCCCCGTCTGAAGCAATATAAAGTCTCGGCGGTTTAGCTTTTTTAATTTCAGCAAATACTTCTTTGGTAGTATCCAATCGATTAAATACTAAAAACAACACGGCTGTTTCAAGTGGCTTAGGTGGAATAAATTCTTGCATAGCTAGATATTAAGCTCCTGTTTAAAATATTTAATAGCTTCAATCAAACCATTCTCAAGATTAACTTTTGGCTCCCAATTAAATTCTTGTTTTGCTAGGCTAATCACTGGTTTTCGCTGAAGTGGATCATCTAATGGTAGTTGTAGATATACTATTTCACTGTTGCTTTGAGTAAGTTTTATAACTTTTTCTGCCAATTCTGACACTGTAAACTCATCTGGGTTACCTAGGTTCACAGGCCCAGTAAACTGATTATCTGTTGCCATAACTTTTATCATACCACTAATCAAATCATCAATATAACAAAAGCTTCTAGTTTGGCTACCATCTCCGTATATGGTTATATCCTTATTTTGTAGTGCTTGAATAATAAAATTACTAACTACTCGCCCATCAGCTGGGTCCATATTCGGCCCATATGTATTAAAAATTCTAATAACTTTTATTTTAGTTTGATATTGACGATAAAAATCAAAACACAATGTCTCACCAATACGCTTTCCTTCATCATAGCAAGCACGTATTCCTATAGGATTCACATTACCACGATAATCTTCTACTTGTGGATGAACTAAGGGATCACCATAAATTTCTGAAGTACTAGCTTGAAGAATTTTAGCATTATTCTTCCGAGCTAGATTTAACATATTTAAAGTACCTAAATAGCAGGTATTTAAAGTATAAATAGGATCTTTTTGATAATGCGGTGGGCTTGCTGGACATGCTAGATTATATATCTCATCAACTGCCAAATCTATTGGTTTGGTAATATCATGATTAATAAACTCAAAATCACCCTTACCATTTAAGTTGGCTATATTTTTCATGCGTCCAGTATAAAGATTATCCACACAATATATATAATTTCCATCATTAAAGAGTTTTTGGCATAAATTCGAACCAAGAAATCCAGCACCACCAGTTACCAATATTTTTTTCACTTACTTCTGCCCTACTGGAAAATACTTAAATATGTTACGTACATTATTATCTGTAACAAATATGTTACGAAGATCAAATAAATAATTATCTCGCATTCCATGCTTAATTTTATCTAAATCCAAAATACTAAATTGATTCCACTGTGTCATGATTACCAATGCATCAGCATTTTCACAAGCACTATATTCATCATCAAAATAAGTAATTCTATCAGCATACTCAGATAAACGCCATTTAGTTTCTCTCATCCCTTGAGGGCAATATGTATGAATTGTAGCACCATTTTTTATAAGTGCTGGAATAATATCTAGTGCTGGTGCATCACGCATATCGTCAGTATCAGGTTTAAAAGATAACCCTAAAATTGTAATTTTTTTATTAGTCAATTCACCCATATTAGTAATAATTTTTTGTATCATATGTTGTTTTTGTAAAACATTTGCTTCAATGGCTGCTTCAATAATCTTTAATGACTCATTATTTTTTTTTGCAATATTTACAATTGCTAATGTATCTTTAGGAAAGCATGATCCACCATAACCAGGACCGCATTGAAGAAATTCTGGTGCAATTCGTGCGTCTAACCCCATCCCATAAGCTATATCGTATGTGTTCGCTCCAACAGTTTCAGCCAAACGTGACATTTCATTTATAAAAGAAATTTTGACAGCCAAAAAAGCATTTGACGCATATTTAATCATTTCAGCCGACTTTATATCTGTTACAACGAATGGCACCTGGCGGACTCTAAGAGCATGATACACTTTATTTAATATATCTAGTGCTCGATTAGATTCGACACCTAATACAACTCTATCTGGATTTAAACATCCTTGTACCGCTTTTCCTTCTTGTAAAAACTCAGGATTAGAAGCTACATCAAAGTCTATATTAATAGCTCTTAGATTAAGCTCATGACTTATAGTATTTTTAACCAGTTCTCCAGTACCGACTGGAACTGTAGATTTATTTATTACTACTTTATAATCATCAAGATTTTGCCCAATATCCTTAGCAACACTAATTATATGCTTAAGATCAGCAGATCCATCTTCTTGGGGAGGTGTACCTACAGCAATAAAAATAACTTGACTATCTTTTATGGCGCTTGATACCTCAGTTGTAAATTTAAGCCGTCCAGCTTCAACATTTTTATCCATTATCTCTTTTAAACCAGGCTCATATATTGGAACTATACCTTTATTTAAAGAGTCAATCTTATTTTGCTCTAAGTCTACACAAATTACATTCATACCAAATTCAGCAAGGATAACACCTTGAACCAATCCAACGTAGCCTGTTCCGATTACTGCTATTTTCATTCTAACACACCTAAATCATTAAATAAATCTGTAATTTATCAATTAAATACTGAATGTATAATTAAAAAACAATTGTGTCTGGTTTTATTAATAAAAATTTGAGCAAAAATTGATGCTACAAATTGTGCGATAATAGTTGCAATTATAGCACCAATTATTCCATATAGTGGAATCAATATAAAGTTTAATATCACACAAGTTATTAATCCACAAAACGTATTAAATATGGAATATTTCTGAAGTTCAAGTGTTTGAGTCCATAAACCAGAAAAAACACCTAAATATACAGGAACAATGCACCATATCCCAACTTGAAATATCAACTCAGATTCTTTATACTTATCACCATATAGAAAATGAATCAAATCACCTCCGAAAATGCTTACTAAAGTTGCTAAAAATAATGATACCAATATAGAACATTTATAAACCTTCATAATTTTAACTTCAAACTCTTCAATAGATCTCTCATGGGCTTTAATAATTAAAGGAAAAATATTTGGTACAATAATTACTGGTAACATATAAAAAATTTCGATTAATTTTACACCAACACTATACTCAGCAACAGCTTTTAGTCCACAAAAATACTCAATCATCACTTGATCAAGCCTCATATAAAGACTCACCATAGCTCCTGCAAGAGCTAATGGAATTGATTGATGCAATAAATATTTTATAATTTTTAAATTTAATTTCCATTTTGCTAATTTACTAAAATTTTTAAATATTATAAATATTATTAGATTTGCAATTATAGATTCAACCAAACTTAACACAGCAAAACTTAATAATTGTGCTTTAAAATGTACCATGCATAATCTGATACTAATATCAATTATATCTTGAACTAGCATAACGTACGCAATATATCTTGTCTTTAAATGCGCCTGAAAATAATAATTAATAACTGATAAAGAGCTTACTATATTTACAAGACAATAAATTAATACAACCAATGTTACGGTCGATTTTTCATGGCTTAATATCGCTCCACTTACTGCCAAAATCAGTGCAATTAATGAACCTATTAGCATAATAATGAAGGATGATCCCATAATTACTTCAGTTGCAGTTTTTTGTTTGACCATCTCCCTAACTGCTATTGATTGAAGCCCTAAGGTAGTTAATGATGAAAATAAAGTTACATAACTTGAAGCATAAGCAAATACACCATAGTCAGCTGGAGCAAAATATCTAATCACAAAAACAGAGGCTATAAACGAACAACCTAAGCCAACAACACGCTCAAAAAATTGCCAAGCAGCATTTAGAGCAGCTTCACTATTTCTAATTCTATTTATTTTAGCTGCTATACTCATTTATCTTCTAAATACCATTTAATAGTATCTCTTATACCGTCTTTTAGATCTATTTTATGTTCCCACCCAAGAGACTGCAGTTTTGATACATCTTGTAATTTTTTGGGTGTGCCATCTGGTTTTGTAACGTCAAATTCAATCTCACCTTGAAATCCAACCTGTTCTTTGATAATTAACGCTAAATCTTTGATAGTTAGATCTACCCCAGTACCAATATTGATATGGGTATTTTTAATATCTTTCATATTTTTAGATAAATCATTAAAATCAATACTATTCATTACAAATACACAAGCATCCGCCATATCATCAACATGTAAAAACTCACGATAAGGAGTTCCACTACCCCAAAGCTTTAAGACAGTTTGATTATTTGTTTTATTAATGCCATAGTTAGATAAACTATTATTTAGTTCATTAATATCTAAAGCATCCAAATTTAAATCTAAATTTTTAGCAATTCCTTCATAATTACCTTCATCTAATAATTTTGCTAGATAGATTTTCCGAATCATTGCTGGTAATACATGAGAGTTTTCAAGATCAAAATTATCATTTGGTCCATATAAGTTTGTTGGCATCACTGATATAAAATTAGTACCATATTGTAAGTTATAGCTCTCACACATCTTTATTCCAGCTATTTTAGCAATAGCGTATGGCTCATTAGTATATTCAAGCTCACCAGTTAATAAAGAATCTTCTTTTAACGGTTGTGGTGCATTTTTGGGATAAATACAACTACTACCCAAAAATAATAATTTTTTAACACTATTTAGGTAACTTTGATGAATTATATTATTTTGAATTTGTAGGTTTTGGTATATAAAGTCTGCTCTATAATGATTATTAGCATATATACCACCTACTTTGGCAGCTGCTAAAAATACATACTCAGGTTTTTCTTGAGTAAAAAATTCTGCTACAGAACTTTGGTTAGTCAAATCAAGTTCACTACGAGTGCGAGTGATTAAATTAGAATAGCCATTAGCTTCAAGCTTTCGTAGAATGCTACTACCAACTAATCCCAGGTGACCTGCTATATATATCTTACTATTATTATTCATACTAATATCTTAGTAGTTTTTGTTTTTCAACGTAATCAAGGTCATGTTTTACCATAATTTTTACTAGCTCAGCAAATGAAGTTTTTGATGGATTCCATCTAAGTAGATGTTTAGCTTTTGCCGGATTACCAAGTAAAGTATCAACTTCTGTTGGTCTAAAATATTTAGGATCAATCTCAACCAATATTTCACCAGTTGCTTTATTAATTCCTACTTCGTTGATACCACTACCATTCCAAACAATATCTATCCCAACCTCTTTAAAAGCTAACCCTGCAAACTCACGAACCGAATGCTGCTCACCTGTTGCAATTACAAAATCTTCAGGTATGTCATGCTGTAACATCAACCACATACATTCTACATAGTCTTTAGCGTATCCCCAATCACGAAGAGAGTCTAAATTACCGAGATATAATTTCTTCTGATGACCATTTTTGATATTAGCTACTGCTAAGGTAATTTTACGCGTAACAAATGTTTCACCACGACGCTCTGATTCATGATTAAACAATATACCATTAACCGCATACATTCCATAAGCTTCACGGTAGTTTTTAGTAATCCAAAAAGCATATTGTTTCGCAACTGCATAAGGACTACGCGGATAAAATGGTGTAGTTTCACTTTGAGGTATTTCTTGTACCATTCCATATAGCTCTGAAGTTGAAGCTTGATAAATCCGTGTTTTTTTCTCGAGTGCCAAAATACGTATAGCTTCAAGTATACGAAGAGTACCAATAGCATCAGAGTTTGCGGTATATTCTGGTATCTCAAAAGATACTTTAACATGCGATTGAGCTGCTAGATTATAAATCTCATCAGGCTTTACTTCCTGAATAATTCTAATTAATGAAGAGGAGTCAGTCATATCACCATAATGAAGAGTTAGTTTACGCTTTTTATGCATATCCTCAACTAAATCATCAATATATAGATGTTCAATTCGTGCGGTATTAAATATAGAGCTCCGGCGTAATATGCCATGCACTTCATAACCTTTTTTAATTAACAGTTCAGCCAAATACGATCCATCTTGACCATTTACACCTGTTATTAAAGCAACTTTTTGCATCATACTACACCTAACTTATTAATAATCTAATGGTAATGAAATTTTCTTACCATCACGAGCTGATAGATAAATAGCTATTAAAAGCTCCAAAGATTTAAGCCCTTCACGTCCATCAGTATGTGGTTCTTCATGACCTTGCAATGATTTAATCACATTTTCATAATAAATCGGATGCCCAAACCCATATACCGAAGTAGTATCATAATTAGCGTTTTTAATTTTTTCGTCTTCAGGAGATTTGTCCGCAAAATCCCAAACCAGGATTTCATTTACAGCTAAACCACCAACTCTTACCGTCCCCTTCTCACCCAAAATAGTTATAGATCCTTCTAGGTTTTTAGGATAGGTAAGCATAGACACATTCATAGTACCTAGTGCCCCATTACGCCATTTAAGAGCTAAAACACCGCTATCTTCCACATCAATATTTCGAGCTTGTGTAGCTATATAACTTTGCACTGATTCAACTGGACCAACAAGCCAGTCAAGTAAATCAACATAGTGAGATGCTTGATTCATAAAAGCCCCGCCATCAAACTCCCAAGTACCACGCCATGCTGCAGTATCATAATATTCTTGAGGTCTAGTCCAAAATACGTTACATGCAACATTATATATGCGCCCAAAACGACCATCATCAATAGCTTTTTTTAATAACTGAATCGTTGCATTTCTACGATTCTGTTTTACTACAAAAAGCCTAACACCAGCCTTGTCACAAGCCTTCACCATCTCAACTCCGTCACTCCAGCGAGTAGCCATAGGTTTTTCAGTTATTACATGAAATCCAGCTTCAGCACATTCTATTGTCTGCATAGGATGTAGTCCACTAGGAGTAGTCAGAATAACAGCATCAAAACCACCAGCATCAAGCATATCACTTAGATATGTGTATCCTTTAGCCTTAGTTTTGTCAACTACTTTAGCTAAATTAGATGCATCTATATCACAAGCTGCAACCAATTCACAAGAATCTTGATGCGCTTCTATTGAAGCTATGTGGTTCGCTGAAATACGCCCACACCCAACCAAAGCAAACCTGATTTTACGACCTTTTATCGCTTGAAACTTACGTAACATAAATATCCCATTTTAAAACATTATACATACTTTATTTATCACAAGATTATACCACACGTAAAATGAGCCATGGCATACTACTGCACATGGCTCATTTATTTGACCAAATTAACTTACAAGAAGTTAAGCGTTTACTTCAGAAGCTTCCACAAGTGGTGCAACTTGGGCTATGTGAGCATCAGCAGCCACTTCATCAGCAACTACAGCGCCATCAGTAGCAGTCAATACAGACTCATTCAAAACAGCTTTGATTGATAAACGCATACGACCACGATCATCAAATTCAACTACTTTAACTTTAACATCTTGACCTTCTTTAAGGTATTTCTTAACATCATCAACACGCTCATTAGCGATTTGTGATACATGAACAAAACCTTCACGAGCTCCAAGGATGGATACCATAGCACCCATATTTCTATCTAAAATACGAGTAACTTTACCATCATAGTTTTCTCCAAGTTTGGCGTCAACCACGATACCTTCGATAATTGTTCTAGCTTTTTCCGCACCTTCACGAGATACACAAGCTATAGTTACCAGACCTTCATCAGTAATATCGATTGTAGCACCAGTATCAGCAATAATTGATTTAATCACCGAACCACCTTTACCGATCACATCCTTGATTTTTTCAGGAGCAACTTGCATAGTATATAAACGTGGCACACGATCAGATAATACTTTAGGGAACGGTAATGCTTCTTTCATAAGACCTAAAATATGTAGACGACCTTCACGCGCTTGTTGTAATGCAACATGCATAATCGGACGCGTAATTCCATCAATCTTAATATCCATTTGTAGAGCTGTAACACCAGTTTCAGTACCTGCAACTTTAAAGTCCATATCACCTAGATGATCTTCATCACCAAGAATATCTGTTAGTACAGCAAATTTAGAACCTTCAAGAATCAATCCCATTGCAACACCAGCAACATGATCACGAATTGGAACACCAGCTTCCATCATAGATAAACATCCGCCACATACTGTAGCCATTGAGGATGAACCATTTGACTCCAAAATCTCAGATACTACACGTAGACTATACGGAAATAGTTCTTGAGAAGGTAAAACAGCTTTAAGAGCACGTTTAGCCAAATTGCCATGACCAACTTCACGACGTTTTGGTGGCCCCATACGCCCTGTTTCCCCAGTTGAAAACGGAGGGAAATTGTAATGTAGCATAAAGCGTTCAGAATAAGTACCACTGATAGCATCAATAGTTTGCTCATCCATCTTAGTACCAAGAGTTACAATAGCTAAGGCTTGTGTTTCTCCACGAGTAAATAATGCCGAACCATGAGTACGCGGTAGTACACCTGTTTGTATATTAATTGGACGTACAGTCTTAGTATCACGACCATCAATACGAGGTTCACCACTTAAAATCTTACCACGAACAATAGCTGCTTCGAACTGCTCGAAATATCCATTAACTTGATTTACATATAATGTATCACTACCTTCGGTGATTAGTTCAGCAGTAACTCGAGCTTTGATTTCATCAATCTTAGCATAACGTGATTGTTTTTGACGTAGATTGTAAGCTTCTTTTAGATCTTCTTCTGCAATAGCCTTGATTTTAGCAATTAACTCTTCATTTTTAGCAATTGGAGCCCATTCCCAAACAGGAGGATTTACTTCGCTAACAAATTCCGAAATAGCACTAATAACTACTTGTAACTGCTCATGACCATACATTACAGCATTTAACATAATGTCTTCTGGTAATTCTTTAGCTTCACTCTCTACCATTAATACTGCTTGTTTCGTACCTGCAACCACTAGATCTAATAAAGAATTATCTAATTCAGTTTTACTAGGATTTAATACAAATTGTTCATTAACAAAGCCAACTCTAGCTGCTCCAAGAGGTCCTTTAAAAGGAACTCCAGATAATGACAATGCAGCTGAAGCACCAATAAGTGCTGGAATATCAGGAGACACTTCTGGATTTAATGAAATTACTTGAGCTACAAGATGGATTTCATTATAAAAACCTTCTGGGAATAAAGGACGAACAGGACGATCAATCAATCTTGCTGTCAATACTTCATGGTCACCAGGCTTTGTTTCACGTTTGAAATATCCACCAGGAATCTTACCAATTGCGTAATTTCTTTCGAAATAATCAACTGTTAATGGGAAAAAATTCTGACCTGGTTTTACATTTTTATTAGCTACAACTGTAACTAACACAACTGTTTCATCAACACTAACTAGTACACTAGAAGTTGCTTGACGTGCCATAACACCTGTTTCTAGTGTTACACTATGTTTTCCATACTGAAATGTTTTTGTTTTTTTATTAAACATCGTTTACCTTTTCTATATATCTCTCATTTTTAAGGGCTACCAAATGTAACCCTTTTCTTTATTTACGTAAGCCAAGCTCTTTAATTAAGCCTAAGTATTTCGCATTATCAGTACGTTTTAGATAATCTAATAACCGACGACGACTAGATACTAGTTTTAACAATCCACGACGTGAATGGTGATCTTTAGCATGAGTTTTGAAATGCTCTGTTAAATCATTGATTCTTGCAGTAAGTAGTGCAATTTGAACTTCACTAGAACCTGTATCACCTGCTTCACGTTGATGTTTTTTAATAATTTCTGCACGTTGTTGAACTGTAATTGACATTATATAATCCTTTATGTGTCTAACTCTATAAGAGTATTTGTTAAGTCAAGCATTGCCAAGTATTAGGACATAAACCCCTAAAACCTAGCGATACTTCTGATTCTCATAAAAATGAGACAAACATTATATCATAAAATCTTACCCAAGAATAGTTTTGATTAACACTTCAAAATTAGCCCTCAAGTCCTCATCATAATGTATATTTAGTTTAGTAATTTTCTGCAATTCTTCCACATTACCAAATAATACACTATTATTAAAATGTTTAAATAGTTCGTAGTCATTATAATCATTACCAAAAGCAAATATATCCTCATTAGTAAACTCACCAATAAAAGGTAACACACTGATATATTTATTACAATCAAGGGGTACAATATCAAAACACTTATCATAACTATGATGCTTAATTAATAACCCATTAGTTTTAGAATAGTCACTAAAATAATCATGAGCTTCCATATCAAAAACCCAAACCTTGTACACTTCATTATTAATGAATTTTGACATATCACTAATATGGAATTCTTTTTTAGTATCTGCTAAAAACCCAAAAACCATATTATCCATATGAGGATGATAATAATGTGTCAAACTATCCATTATAAATGGGTGTTTATTTGCTTCGCAAAATTCTGCTATATGTGAAAGATGGTTACTATCAATTTCATTACTTCGGATTAAATTATCTTTATGGTATGATACTACCCCACTAAATAAGCCCAGAGGATGAACATGAGCCCATAATGGCATTACATTTTTAAACTCACGTAATGGGCGACCTGTTGCAAAAATTATCTCATGCCCTTCATCTTTAATTTTTAGCAAAAGCTCTTCTACATCTTTACTTAAAAACTGATTATTAAAAATAATAGTTCCATCTAAATCAAAGATAAAGCATTTCCGCTTATTTTTATTGATAACCAACTTACTTGAAATAAACTCTTTACTTATCTGCATTATTTATCCAATCTAATTCACGTAAAAATTTCAATCTATCCACAACTCTTTGTTCCATTCCTTGATTGCTTGGCTTATAAAACTGTATTTTTTTCATATTATCTGGCCAATAGTTTTCATTAGGTACATAATGTTCAGGAAAATCATGGGCATATTTATACTCTTGTCCATATCCAAGCTCAGACATTAACTTAGTAGGTGCATTTCTTAAATGTATTGGCACTTCCCGACTATTATCTTTAGCTACAAAATCTCTCACTTGATTATAGGATAGCTCAATACTATTACTTTTTGGGGTTACCGCTAGATATGTAACTGCACTAGCCAAAGCAATCTCACCTTCAGGAGAACCAAGTCTTTCATAGGTATTTAGTGCATTTAGTACAACAGTTGGGGCATTAATATCAGCTAAACCAATATCTTCATACGCCATCCGTAAAATTCTACGCCCCAAATATAGCGGATCTGCCCCACCATCTAACATCCTAGCAAACCAATATAATGCTGCATCTGGATCAGAGCCACGAACTGATTTATGGAGTGCCGAAATTTGATTATAAAACTCCTCCCCTCCTTTATCAAACCGCCGCCATGAATTTGGAAGTATTTGTAAGATCTGCTCTTTATTAACATTATTAATTTTATGACTAGCTATTACTTCAACAATATTTAATAACCGCCTAGCATCCCCATCTGCTAAGTCTAAAACCAGCTCACGAGCTTTAGGCTCGTATGATGACTTAGTATATTGAATCGCTTTATCTAGAAGTAAATTTAGATCATCACTAGTTAAACTATTAAGAACATACACCAACATTCTTGAAAGTAGCGCATTATTTAATTCAAAAGAAGGATTTTCAGTAGTTGCACCTATTAATATTACACTCCCATCTTCTAGATGATGTAAAAACGCATCTTGCTGGGCTTTGTTGAAACGATGAATTTCATCTACAAATAATACCACAGGCTTATTAAATACACCCATATTAGATGAAGTTGCAAGAGCATCTTTGATTTCTTTTATGCCGCTAAACACAGCAGATAATTTTATTACTTCACAGTCCCAAGATTTGATAAGCACATTAGCTAATGTAGTTTTACCAACACCAGGCGGCCCCCATAAAATCATTGATTGAGGCATATTGAGATCTGCTAATGGGCCACTAGGTCCGATCAAATGTTGCTGCCCAATAACATCGGATAAAGTTTGTGGACGTAATAATTCAGCTAAAGGTTGATGCATTAAAAATATCTTTTATATAGTTATGGTAAGAGGGTTATTTCGGGTAGATCAATACCCTTTAATCTACGATACAAATCAAGAGCATACTTATCAGCTTGACTTGCAATATAATCAGTTGCAAGCATTACCTGTATTTCTAAAGATCCGTTTGATCTGAAGCGTTCAGGAAGTAGCTGTAACATTCTAGCCTCTTTTTTGGATGGATTTATATGATTATTAATTATTGCAAATATAAATTGCTTAAGTAAATAACTAAGTATTTCATACCCCGCTAATTCGATTTCAAGAACGGGTTTATAAGAGTAAGCACTTTTTATAACCATCGCTCCAATAGTATTTAAAGAATTACTTAGGACTGAATCTTCCATTAGAAGCATATCCATAAGCCCGCATAATTTACCATTTACAATTAATTTATCATATTGTCCACTCATAATTTCTTTATAATGACAAATAAATAATTTTACCATCTCGCCAATAAGAATATTTATGGCATATGAGCGTAATTTAGCAAATTTATCCTCAACAACTAGATCTTTAATATTGTCTTTTACAAAATCCAAATCCTTATTTTTACTCTCTATTATTTGTAATAACAACGGCTCAATATCTTTATAATTTATTAATCTAAGCTTATGCGCATCTTCTAGATCTAATAAGCGATAACAAATATCATCTGCTGCTTCAACCAAAAACACCAAAGGATGACGGCAATAAGTTGTACCTTGATATAAATTTAGCCCACAAGCATTTGCAACTTTATCAAGTAGTCCTAGCTCTGAACTAAATATACTGTGCTTTCCTTTATAAATATTTTCTTTGTTATAAGTAGTTGGATATTTCATAAATGCGGCAATAGTTGAAAGAGTCAAATTTAGATCATGAGAATTATAGATAAATCTCATCGCCTCAGCATTCCCATCGAACTGTGACAGCTCACTAACTAAACTCTCTCCAAGATGCGGAATAAGAAACTCCGAATTATCACGGTAAAAACTTGATATTGCATCTTCACCAGCATGACCAAATGGTGGGTTACCCACATCATGAAGTAAACATGCAGCACCAACTATACTTGTCACATCCAAATCAAAATTATCAGGTAAATTATTATCTAGGAGTGCAATTTGTTTGGCTACCAAATGCCCCATTGATCTACCAACAGATGATACTTCAAGGCTATGGGTCAACCTACTATGTATAAAATCACTATGTGGAATTGGAAATAGCTGAGTTTTATTTTGTAAATGCCGAAAAAATGGTGAAAACGTTATTTTATTTTGATCTCTTTCAAACTCGCTTCGATCATTATCATCATTGACTCTAACGGAAGAGGAAAATAATTTGTTTTTTACAATTAAGCGCCGCCAAGACATATCTTGCATATTTAATTAATCCATTTATTAAATTTGTTATACGATGAGATTATAACATATAATATAGCTAGATTATTTATATGGAGACTAACAAATGATCAAAATTTTAAAATCTAGTAGTCGTGGCAAGACAGAAATTGACTGGCTTGATAGCTATCATAGTTTCTCTTTTAGTGAGTATTATAACCCTGAACAAATGCATTTTAGTTTTCTTCGGGTAATTAACGAAGATATAATAGCACCACATAATGGCTTCCCGATGCATAGTCATCAAGATATGGAAATCATAACTTATATTATTAGTGGTGAATTAACCCACAAAGATAGCTTAGGCAATACTCAGAAAATCACCAAAGGCGAAGTGCAGTTAATGAGAGCTGGTACTGGGATTACCCATAGTGAATTTAACTTTGATCAAAATATTCCCGTTCATTTATTACAAATCTGGATTATACCGCGTCAAAAAGGTTTGACTCCTTCGTACCAACAAAAACTATTTACTCAGACACCTAATGAACTATCCAAGATTATTTCTGGAAGCCCGTCAAAAAATATCTTACATATTGAACAAGATGTAGAAATTTACTCATGTAAATTAATTAATGACAATATAAGATATGAAGCTTTATCAGGTCATAAATTATGGCTACAGGTGGTAAGTGGTGATATTTCATTATCTTCTAATACACTTTCTGCTGGTGACGGAGCTTCAATTACTGACGAAACTAAAATAGTTATAAAATCAAATGGTAACTCTGAGTTTTTACTATTTGACTTTGTTTGATACATAAATTTGGAATATAATATGACTATTGAAATTATTGTAACAAGTATTGAAGAAGCAAGAAAAGCTCAAGAATATGGAGCTTCACGTTTAGAGCTAATACATTCTTTTGAGCTAGGTGGCTTATCTCCTAGACTTCAACTAAGTCAAGCAGTATGTAATGCAGTTAATATTCCTGTTAATATAATGGTTCGCCCACATGGTAGGAGTTTTTGCTACAACACTGAAATATCGCAAACAATCTCTGAAATAGAATTTTTACGTGACAATACAAGAGCAAACGGTATTGTTTTTGGGGCTCTTAATTTGGACTTCCATATTGATACTAAGCTACTTGAAGCGGTAATTGCTGCTAAAAAACATCTCAGCCTAACATTCCACCTTGCTATTGACGAAGCATATAATACCTTGGATGCTTATAAAACCTTGCTAAAATATAAAGAAATTGATTTGGTGCTAACTTCTGGAGGTATGAATACTGCAATTGAAGGTGCAGAAGTTATAAAACAGATGGTAGAATTAAATACATCACATTGCCAAGTTTTAGCCGGAAGTGGAGTCACCCCAGAAAACGCTGCAAATTTGATTACGGCAACAGGAGTTAATCAAATTCATTTGGGAAGTGGCGTTAGAGAAAACGACATCTTATCAAAAACTAAATTTCAGAAATTATTAGCAGAATTAGAGCAAGAGCATGGATCAAAGCCTGCTGCTTCGTACAATGCTTTGTCATCCCAAACATGAACTGTTTGCTGCCTCGTAAAGAGTTTGGGATCCATGACCTAAAAATCCTTATTTAACAGCGTATGTTTTTTTAACATAATTATCAACGATGTCTTTAAACTCAGAGGCTATATTGTTTCCTTTAAGAGTTACTGAACGTTCTCCATCTATAAATACCGGAGCAACTGGTGACTCATCACGACCTGGTAAGCTAATACCAATATTGGCTAGTTTAGACTCACCAGGGCCATTAACTACGCATCCCATTACAGCTACCTTCATAGTCTCAACTCCTGGATAGAACTCCCTCCAAATTGGCATCTGCTCTACCAAATACGCCTGAATATCTTGTGCTAAATGTTGAAAATAATCACTTGAAGTCCTACCACATCCAGGACATGCTGTTACCATAGGCACAAAATATCTAAGCCCCATGGATTGAAGTATTTCTTGGGCAACAATTACTTCTTGGTTACGACTTTCCCCCGGTTTCGGCGTCAAAGATACGCGTATAGTATCACCAATTCCACTTTGGAGTAAATTACCAATACCAGCAGTTGAAGCAACAATACCTTTAACTCCCATACCAGCCTCAGTAAGACCTAAATGGAGTGGAAATTTGCATTTAGCTGCTAGGTCAGAATATACCAAAATCAAATCTTGAACCTGACTAACTTTACATGAAATAATAATTTTATTTTCGGATAACCCAATTTCTATTGCTTGTTCTGCACTTTGAAGAGCAGAATGAACTAATGCATCACGCATTACTTGATTAACATCCTTAGGGCTAGATAGTTTTGCATTCGCATCCATCATCTGAGCTAATAGCTCTTGATCAAGAGATCCCCAGTTGACACCAATTCTAACTGGTTTATTGTTATCAATCGCAGCTTTGATCATATAAGAGAATTGCTCATCTCGTCTGCTACCACGACCTACATTTCCTGGGTTAATACGATATTTATCAAGATACTTGCCACACTCAGGGCTTTCAGCTAGGATTTTATGACCATTAAAATGAAAATCACCCACAAGTGGTACATTAATTCCCATATCAAGTAAACGATGTTTGATTTCTTTTATTTTACTACCAGCCGCAACAGTATTTACCGTTAGGCGAACCACTTCAGAACCAGCTTTATATAGTTCAGCAGTTTGTTTAACCGTTGCGAGTACATCTTCGGTATCAGTATTAGTCATTGACTGAACTACTATTGGGTGCTTACTTCCAACTAATACGTTTCCAACTTTTACAGATAGGGTTTCGCGACGAATAATCTGTGACATAATATCTCCTAAGGCTTTAAATTTGCTTGATTACCCCAAAGCTACGGGTATTCCATTTTTCTTGTCGTTTGGTTTTATCTTTTACTTTACCAACTAACTGACCACAAGCCGCATCAATATCTTCCCCTCTAGTTTTTCTGACGGTAGTTATATATCCACCTTCTTGAAGGATTTTTTGGAATCTAACAATTTGATTACGACTTGAACTATTAAATCCAGAATTCGGAAATGGATTAAATGGGATAAGATTAAATTTGCATGATATATCTCGAGCTAATTCTACCAACTCATGCGCATGTTCTAGTTTATCATTGACACCCTCTAGCATTACATATTCAAATGTAACGTAGTCCTTAGGCGATTTTGCTAAATAACGCCGACAGGCTTCAAGTAATTCTTTAATCGGATACTTTTTATTAATTGGAATTATAACATCACGAACGGCATCATTTGAAGCATGAAGACTAACCGCTAATGCTACAGGACAATCATCCTTTAGTCTATCAAGAGCAGGTATAACCCCACTTGTTGATAAGGTTAATTTCTTTTTAGATAAGTTATAAGCATTATCATCAAGCATTGTTTTCATAGCTGCAACTACACTGGTATAGTTTGCTAACGGCTCGCCCATACCCATCATAACTACATTAGTTATAAGCTTTTCGCCTTTAGGATCACGCCCCAGACGCTTATTTGCCCACCATAATTGCCCAACAATCTCACCCGGGGTTAGATTGCGATTAAATCCTTGGCGACCAGTGGAGCAAAATTGACACTCAAGAGCACAGCCTACTTGAGAAGATACGCAAAGAGTACCCCTATCATTATCCGGTATAAATACTGTTTCGATTTTATTATGATTGTCTACTTCAAGAGCCCATTTGACAACACCGTCAGAGGCTTTATTTTCTGACACTAATATAGGTACACGTATTTCAGCTACTTCATTTAACTTAGCACGAAGCGTTTTAGCTATATCAGTCATGGCTTCAAAATTATCAGCCCCATAGATATGCATCCAACGATATACCTGAACTGCACGAAATTTTTGCTCATTAATACTTGCAAAATATTCGCCTAATTCAGGTAATGTGAAATCAAGTAAATTTATCTTAGACAATTTATAGATGTTCTTTTCAAATTAACGTGTACGAGTATATACTTCATCAGCAGCAAAGAAATAAGCTATTTCATTTTTTGCATTATCTAAGCTATCAGAACCATGAACTGCGTTTTCATCAATACTAGCGGCAAAATCAGCACGAATAGTACCTACTTTAGCGTCTTTTGGATTTGTCGCACCCATAATTTCACGATGTTTTTCAACTGCATTTTCACCTTCTAGCACTTGAATAATTACTGGACCTGAAATCATAAAGCTAACTAAATCTTTAAAGAAAGGACGGTCTTTGTGAACTGCATAAAAACCTGATGCATCTTCAATAGACAAATGCTTCATTTTAGCAGCAACAATTTTTAGACCATTTGCTTCAAAACGCGAATAAATTTGTCCAATTACATTTTTAGCAACTGCATCTGGTTTGATTATAGATAATGTACGTTGTACTGTCATGAAAAACTCCTAAATTAAATATTTATAATAACCCCGTATTATACAGTATTTTATATATAATTACTTACGAATATACTGATTAAAACTACATTTAATACCGTTTTTAGCAATAATTTCTTGGCGACTTACTCTTTGCCATTGATTCGCTTCTATTTCCGGGAAAAAAGCATTAGGATTTTCAACAACCGCATCAACTATAGTAATATGAAGACAGTTAGCAATTGATAGAGTTTGCTTAAATATCTCACCACCACCTATAATGCATACTTCATCTTGACTATCAACTAGCGTTAAGGCTTCTTCAATACTAGATACCGCATCAACCCCATCATAAGACCAGCCAGTATTTCTAGTAATAACGATATTTTTGCGCCCTGGTAGCACCCGTCCTATTGATTCAAATGTTTTTCTACCCATAATTATGGGCTTACCTAAGGTAACTTTTTTAAAATAAGCTAAATCCTCAGGTATATGCCACGGTAATTGGTTATTGACTCCAATAACTCTATCTTGGTTCATGGCAACCACTAATGTAATTTTTGTTTGCAACTTTTAAGCCTTATAGAATAATATTATACCCCTATATAGTAACATTTTTTTAAGTTTAAACATGTTATAATTACGTAGATTTTTTTAAAAGAGGATATTATGCTAGATTTCAAATTGCCCGCTAATACTGGAGAAGATTTTACTTTATCAAATACTGACAAACCCATAGTACTATTTTTTTATCCACGAGATAATACTCCTGGTTGCACCATAGAAAACCAAGATTTTGCAAAACTAAATTCAGAGTTTGACAAGTTAGGATACTTAGTAATTGGAGTCTCACGAGACAGTATCAAATCACATTGTAAATTTGCTGAGAAATTTGCACTTCCTTTCATGCTTTTAGCGGATGAAGATGAAACCGTATGTAATTTATTTAACGTAATGAAAGATAAAAATATGTATGGTAAAAAAGTACGTGGAATTGAAAGAAGTACTTTTATTATTGATACCAAAAAAAATATAGTCAAGGAATGGCGTAAGGTAAGTGTTGATGATCATGCCCAAAGCGTATTAAATTTCATCAAAAGTATTTGACTAAATGGATGATGGCGTAATATAATTAGCCCCTTATCGTTTCAAATGCCGAAATGGTGGAACTGGTAGACGCGCCGGACTCAAAATCCGGTTCTAGCAATAGAGTGTGGGTTCAAGTCCCACTTTCGGCACCACACATGAATTTTTTTCAAGAGTTATAAAAATGGAGTTTATTCCAAGTAGCATCCCTGAAGTAGTTCTAATTAAACCACAAGTATTTGGTGATTCCCGCGGCTTTTTTATGGAAAGCTATAAAAAAAACCTCTTTGAAAAAAATGGCATTACTGCGAACTTCATTCAAGATAATCATTCAATGTCGTCTAGAGGCGTTCTTCGTGGTCTACATTATCAATTAACACCCAAAGCACAAGGTAAATTAGTGCGCTGTGTTCGTGGTTCTGTATTTGATGTAGCGGTTGATATTCGTGTTAATTCACCTACTTTTGGTAAATGGGTGGGTTATGAATTGTCAAGCGAAAATAAACAAATGCTATGGATACCTGAAGGTTTTGCTCATGGGTTTGTGACTTTAGAAGATAATACCGAATTTTTATACAAAACCACCAATGAATATGCCCCTGAATTTGATAGAGGCATACAATATAATGACCCATCAATTGGCATTAAATGGCCAGATATAGGCCAATTAGCACTATCTGATAAAGATAAAAAACAACCAACATTAAAAGACGCAGAAATTAACTTTATATATGGCTAAATAATGACAAAAATTATAGTTTTAGGTAGTAATGGACAACTAGGCTCTGATCTTATCAAAGTATTAGCAAATTCGGTTTATACAATTATCGGTCTAAACAGAAATGATTTTGATGTAACAAAAGGTGATATTGAATCACAGCTTAGTAAATACGTTAATAGTAACTATATAATAAACACTATTGCTACAACCAATGTAGATGGTTGTGAAGATAATCCGGAACTAGCATTTAATATCAATAGTGCTTTTGTAACTCATTTAGCCAAATTTTGTAACAAACACAATATTAAACTTATTCATATTTCAACTGACTATGTATTTGATGGACAAAAAACCACTCCATACGTGGAAGAAGATATTCCAAATCCTCTCAATGTATATGGACTATCGAAGTATGCAGGTGAAATAGCCATAAGAAACAATCTAAAAAACTATTTTATACTACGTGTAGCGTCACTTTTTGGAATTGCTGGAGCATCAGGTAAAGGTGGTAATTTTATAACTACAATGACTCGCCTTGCTAAAGAAAAAGATAGCTTCACGGTAATTAATGATCAATACACCTGCCCTACTCATACTCTTGATATAGCAAAAGCTATAAAAGATTTAATTGATAAAGAAGTAACTGAGTATGGAATCTATAACTGTGTAAGTAGCAGCTCTTGTAGTTGGTTTGAATTTACGAAAGCAATTTTAAGACTGAGTAATCTTGATACAAATAAAGTTAAGCCAATTAGTTATAAAGACTACTCATTTAAAGCAAATCGACCGCAATATGGGGTACTTGATACTAAAAAACTTAGTAAATACTACCAGATGCCAGATTATAAAAGTGCCTTAGAAGAATTTCTTCAACTAAAGCACAATTAGTTTTTAGCCATGAAGCTGACGGTTATCACAAGCTAATGCTGCTTCGTGAGTAACTTCAGATAATGATGGATGAGCATGAATAATACGTGCTAGATCTTCAGAACTTGCCATAAATTCCATAGCAACTACTGCTTCACTAATTAATTCAGATACAAAAGGTCCAACCATATGTACTCCAAGTATCCTATCAGTTATTTCATCAGCTAAGATTTTTACAAAGCCAACATTATTACCAAGCCCTAAAGCACGACCATTTGCCATAAAACTAGCGACACCTTTTTTGTATGCTATTCCTGCATCTTTTAACTGCTGTTCAGTTTTACCTACCCAGGCAACTTCTGGTTCAGTATAAATAACCCAAGGTACCGTATTAAAATCAAAATGTGGATGTTGCCCAGCTATTCGTTCAGCAACTATAATACCCTCATCACTAGCTTTATGAGCTAGCATAGGACCACGCACGCAATCCCCAATCGCCCATACATTTGCTAAATTGGTACGACATTCATCATCAACCACAACAAAACCACGCTCATCTACTTTTAAACCAACGGCGTCAGAGTTTAATCCTATAGTATTTGGCGTACGACCAACAGCTACCATTAGTTTGTCTGCAACTAATGTTTTTTGTTCACCAGCTTCTTCATAATTAATCGTTACTTTATTAGCTTTTTCGCTAATTTCACCAATCTTAATGCCTGTTTTAATTACTAAACCTTGTTTGGTTAAGTTTTTGTATAGCTCTTTAGATACTTGTTCATCTGCGGCACCCAAAAACTTATCCATAGCCTCAAGCACGGTTACCTTAGCACCAAGACGTAGCCATACGCTACCCATCTCAAGCCCAATAACTCCAGCACCAATAACACATAGCTCTTCTGGAACTGTATTAAGACTTAATGCACCTTCATTATCAATTATATTTTTGTTATCAGTTTTTATTTGTGGAAGCATACGTGGATTAGAACCTGTTGCAACTATAACATGAGTAGATGATACTTCTTGTATACTTCCTTTATCATCAATACTAATAGTCCATTTGCCATCAATGTTAGACACAAAACTAGCCCAACCATGCAGTTCAGTAATTTTATTTTTTTTAAATAAGAACGAAATCCCACCAGCATTTTTATCAATTATAGTATCTTTACGTGATAACATTTTTGCGATATCAATTTTTGGATTACTACAAGTAATACCATGGTCAGCAAATGAATGAGTAAGTTGCGCATAATTTTCTGATGATTGTAATAATGCTTTTGAAGGAATACAGCCTACGTTTAGACATGTTCCACCAAGAGAGTATTTACTATTCCGTATAAACCCATCAACACACGCAACCTTAAAGCCAAGTTGAGCGGCACGAATTGCAGCAACATAGCCACCAGGGCCGCCACCAATAACTAATACATCAAAATTCATTTAATATTTTCTCCATAACCATTAAGAATGGCAACCAAATATTAGTTGCCACTTTAATTATAAATCTAGTAAAAACCTTGTTGGATCTTCCAAGGCATCTTTAATTGCAACTAATGATAATACCGCCTCACGCCCATCAATAATTCTATGGTCATAAGATAATGCAAGATACATCATAGGACGAATTACAATTTGTCCATTTTCTATAACTGCACGTTCTTTGGTCGCATGCATACCTAAGATTGCTGATTGCGGAGGGTTGATAATTGGCGTACTCATCATAGAACCAAACGTTCCACCATTAGTAACTGTGAAAGTTCCACCAGTTAATTCTTCAAGCTCAATCTTACCATCTTTACCACGCTTACCAAAATCGGTAATTTTTTGCTCGATCTCAGCAATTGACATGTTTTCTGCATTACGTAAAATTGGAACAACTAATCCTCTTGGAGTACCAACAGCTATACCAATATCAAAATAACCGTGATACACTATATCTTCGCCGTCAACCGAGGCATTAAGTACTGGATATTGTTTCAAAGCATGAACTGCAGCTTTCACAAAGAAAGACATAAACCCAAGTTTGGTGCCATGTTTTTTCTCAAAAGCTTCTTTGTATTTATTACGTAAATCCATAATCGGTTTCATATTAACTTCATTAAATGTAGTTAATATTGCATTTGTTTGCTGACTTTCTAATAATCTTTCAGCAACTCTTTTTCTTAAGCGACTCATAGGAACGCGTTCTTCTATACGTGAACCCTTACCACTCATTTGGGCCAAAACATCTTCTTTTAATATTCTACCGCCACGACCACTACCATTAACCTCATTTAGATTAATAGCGTTATCCGCCGCAACCTTGTTCGCTGCTGGCATTACTTTAACATCTGTAGTTGTAGTTGTTGCTACTGCTGCTGCAACTGGAGCTTCAGGAGCTTTAGCTACTACTGCTTCTTCAACTGGTTTCTTAGCTGAAATGTCCATATATGCTATTAATTGCCCACTTTTAACTACATCTCCTGGTTTTCCAATGATTTCAACCAGAACCCCATCATCAGCAGATGGCAACTCAAGGACAACCTTGTCTGTTTCCAAATCGATTAAATTTTCTTCACGTTTAACAAAATCGCCTTGTTTCTTATGCCAATTAAGTAGTGTTGCTTCACTAACAGACTCGGGCAACTGTGGAACTTTTATTTCAATCTTACTGGGATTACTCATTTGAATTTACCTATTTAGTATAATTACAAATATGCGGGAGAACCCCGCACATTTTTAGAAAAACTGCTATTAACTATGTGATTTAACGTAGTCAATCGCTAACTGAACTGTTGAAATTTTTTCAGCATCTTCATCAGGAATTTGACAGTTAAACTCTTCTTCTAAAGCCATAACAAGCTCAACAGTATCAAGAGAATCTGCACCTAAATCATCTACGAAAGATGCTTCATTCTTAATAGTAGCTTCATCAACCCCAAGTTTTTCCGCTATAACTTTTTTAACTCTTGCCTCTAAATTGTCCATGAAATGATTTCCTCTATACAAAAAAATAAACAACTAAAATTATATATTACTAAGGCGTAATCATATAACTTTGAAATGGGTTTTGTCAATTTTATTTACATATGGTAGAATTACTCCCTTGTGACATTAGCTTGAATTGAATAAAGATTGGATGAAAAACATATGATAGACAACAATGAAATTTGTTATCTAGATGAATTAATTATTGAAGGACTTACGTTAGACGGTAAAAAGTTTAGACCAAGTGATTGGGTTGATAGACTATGTGGAATGCTCGCTGTTTTTGATCAGCAAAAAGTATCTTACTCACCGTTCTTACGCCCACTAGTATACAAAGACATGAACTGTGTAGCTGTAAAAAAAGAACTTGAAACTAAAAAACCGAGCATATTTAACTTTATAATGCAATTTGCTTCAGACAACCAATTGATGGTTGTTGATTGTGCAAAATTTAAACTTCAACAAGGTGTTTAATGAAACATAAAATTTTAGTACTTCACGGTCCTAATTTGAATCTTCTTGGCAAACGTGAGCCTGAGATTTATGGACGTGATACACTTGAAAATATAAACAAATCTCTCTTGGAAGTTGCAAGTAAATCTAATATTGTGCTAGAATATTACCAAAGTAACAGTGAAAGTGATTTAATCACCAAAACTCAAAGCTGCTTTGAAAATAACTATGATTTTCTGATTATAAACCCTGCAGCTTTTACACATACAAGTATTGCCCTAAGAGATGCAGTACTTGCAATTAATAAACCTTTTATTGAAGTTCATCTAAGTAATATATTTACACGTGAACAATTTAGACACAAATCGTATTTTTCTGATATCGCAATTGGGGTGATATCGGGACTTGGAGTTAAAGGTTATCATATGGCTTTAACTTACGCAATTGACTATTTATCTGGAAAGGAATAATTCTCATGGACATTAAAAAAATCAAAGCAATCGTTGAACTAGTCAAAGAATCAGGGATTCATGAACTAGAAATCACTGAGGGTGAAGAAAAACTAAAAATTTCAGCATATAGTAATGCTCCAGCAGTAGTTGCAGCTCCCACTCAGCCAATATATCATCACCAACAACAAGCCCCTACCGCAGCAACACATATACAAGCTGTCCCTATAGTTGCTGATTCACAACCTACAGTTTCAACCTCTCCAAAAAATTACATTACCTCCCCAATGGTTGGGACATTTTATGCAGCATCGTCTCCAAATAATCCGCCTTTAGTTAGTGTTGGACAAACAGTTAAAATGGGACAGGTGCTATGTATAATTGAAGCGATGAAACTTATGAACCAAATTGAATCTGACAAAGAAGGTACTGTAAAAGAAATTCTAGTTAAAGATGGTTCACCTGTAGAGTTTGGTCAACAATTATTTGTAATTGAATAATTTTTTTGGAATAAAATATATGTTTGAAAAAATTTTGATTGCCAATCGTGGAGAAATCGCTCTTAGAATACAAAGAGCATGCCGTACATTGGGAATAAAATCAGTTGCCATCTATTCTGAAGCTGACAAAGACGCCAAATACGTAAAAATAGCTGATGAGGCTGTATGTATTGGACCAGCTAAATCATCTCAAAGCTATTTACATGTTCCATCAATAATTGCTGCAGCAGAAATAACTAATGCCCAAGCAATTCACCCAGGATATGGATTTTTATCAGAAAACGCCGAATTTGCAAGACGAGTTGAAGGAAGTGGCTTTGTATTTATTGGTCCACGCCCAGAAAATATTGCAACAATGGGTGATAAGGTAAAAGCAAAAGAAGCTATGATCAAAGCTGGAGTACCTGTAGTACCAGGATCTGAGGGAGAGCTACCACTTAACGATAAAGAAGTAATTAAAATAGCTCGCAAAGTTGGTTATCCAGTAATAATCAAAGCTGTAGCTGGTGGTGGTGGACGCGGTATGCGTGTTGTTACCAAAGAAGAAGACTTACTATCACTGCTTGAAATTACTAGATCTGAAGCACTTGCTGGTTTTGGTAATCCGGCTGTATATATGGAACGTTATTTAACCAAACCACGCCATATTGAAATCCAAATTTTGGCTGACGAGTATGGTAATGTGATTCATCTTGGGGAACGTGATTGCTCGATGCAAAGACGCCATCAAAAAGTTATTGAAGAAGCTCCTGGTGTTGGCATTACTGAAAAAATGCGAAAAACTATTGGAGATGCTTGTGTTAAAGCATGTAAAGCTATTAAATACCGTGGTGCTGGTACTTTTGAGTTTTTATTTGAAAACGGTGAGTTTTTCTTTATTGAGATGAATACACGGGTACAAGTTGAGCACACAGTAACTGAGATGATTACCGGTATTGATATCGTTAAGGAACAAATTTATATTGCTAGTGGTGAGAAACTCCGCTATAAGCAATCTAAGGTAGTATTTAAGGGACATGCTATTGAATGTCGTATAAATGCTGAGGATCCATATACATTTGTACCGTCCCCAGGTAAAATTGAACACTGTCACTTCGCGGGTGGCAATGGTATTCGGATTGATTCTCACGTATATTCAGGATATTCAGTACCTCCATTTTATGACTCTATGATAGGTAAAATCATAGCTCATGGTGAAAACCGTACTGAAACAATTAACCGCATGAAAGGCGCTTTACTTGAAACAACATTTAAGGGCATCAAAACTAATATTCCATTACATCTGGATTTATTAAACAATCACGGATTTTGTGAAGGTGCCCAATCAATTCATTATTTAGAACATTATTTAAAAAATAAATAATGGATAATTGTTTCATTGAACTTACCATCAATGTAGATTCAAAATCGGCAGATATACTATCTGATGTATTTTTTGATCTTAATGTGTTATCGGTATATATTGAAGATGCTGATGCTGGAACTGCTGACGAAGAACCAATCTTCGGGGAACCAGGAATGGTAGCTGAGGGACTTTGGAAGCATAGCAAAGTAATTGTTCTAGTTAATAATAGTACTGATATATACAAACTAATATCGGATGCAAAATTAAATTCTGGATTAGATTTTAGCTATGCAACTAAAAAAGTTGCTGATGAAGACTGGGTTAGACTCACTCAAAGTCAATTTCAACCGATTAAAATAAACGATGACTTTTATATTGTGCCATCTTGGCACGATATACCTCCTAATATCAACCACTCCATAGTACTTGACCCAGGACTTGCTTTTGGGACAGGCTCTCATGCAACTACATTTATGTGCTTAGAATGGTTATCCAAAAACGTGACTAGCTCATCTAGTGTATTAGATTATGGTTGTGGTTCTGGGATACTTGCTATTACTGCCAAAATACTTGGTGCAGATACAGTGCATGGCGTTGATATTGACGAACAAGCTATTATTGCAAGTAATGGTAATGCCACAAATAATAAAGTTAATATTAAATTTTCAACCCCAGATAAATTACCTGAAGCATCCGTTGACATAGTTGTAGCTAATATTCTATCTAATCCTTTAAGATTTTTAGCCCCAGCTCTAGCCAAACATAGTAAATCAAAATTAATTTTATCTGGTATCTTAGAGTCGCAAAGTGAAGAGCTTAGTGAAATATACCGCCAGTGGTTTAATGTAAAAACCGTACAATGTAGAGATGGCTGGGTGTTACTTGAATGTACCAAATGCTAAAAACCCCTTTTTTAAGCATCGAACAAATCTATAATTCTGGAAAATATGATTTTAAAAATATTTTTCATCATCTACAAATATTAAATAATATTTTAACTACAACGCTACCTGACAATTTAACCAAATTTTGTCATATTGGTGCTTTTGATAAAAAAACGGTGGTGTTATTTGTAAACAATCAAAGTGTATTACATTTACTAAACAATCAAACTAATCATATACTTAAGGCATTTTACAATGCAAATTATAACTTTGATAGTTTACTCGTGAAAATCAGAGTTTCAAATAAATCTGAGGCTAATGATGAAATAAATGAAATTAATTTATAACTTCTTATCATAATCTAATATTTAGGACATGACCCCAAACTCAATGTGAATAGCAAATAGTTTATGTTTGGGGTGACGTGAGATAAGAAGAACAGCAGATGGTTTAAGTTTTTTGGGATTACTTATCAATTAAACATTATAAATATCGAAACGTATTATTTTACCGGTTTTGGTATAGCTTGGCAATGGTGTATTAACTAGTGGAGCTTGTTTATTATCTCGTTTAACAATTATCCTACGACCTGTTACCGCTAAGGCTTTATTGAATAAATCTACATCATCAGACACACTATCATTATTTGTCAAAATCTGTATTAACTGCATTTCTTTTTTTGCCTTAGAAGTAGCACTCTCTTTAAACATCGGGTCTAGATAAATTATATCTGGGGTGTCAGTATTAGAACCTAAAAAATCTATACTATTAGCATAAACCAAATGAAGATTTCGCTTGGGAAGAATATTATTATTTAGTGCATAATATAGTATAGTAGCTAACATTGGATTTTGTTCTACCATAGTAACTTCATAACCAGCACTTGCCATAATAAAAGCATCTTTACCAAGTCCAGCCATTAAATCCCAAATTTTAGCTATATTCTTATCTTTGATTAATTGCACTAGTAATTCTGTTTTAAGGTTTTTATATCTAGATACTAAATTTGCATAAATTTCACTAATATATAACGGTTTGAAATTAGAGCTAATAATTGCTAAGCCAATACTATCAAGACGAAGATAAAATGGCATCCCCGCTGGTTCAACCTCTACTAACCTAAAACAATTGGTAAACTCAGATAATATATTTGCTTTAGACAATAAAGAATTATCTGTATAAAATAAAACTAATTGGGGTTTAATATTATTCACGATGATATGGATGATTTTCTAAAATGGTTATTGCTCGATATATTTGCTCAAGTATAATCACTCGAACTAATGCGTGAGGATAAGTAAGTGATGATAATTGCACCATCAAATTAGCTGATTGTTTAATTTCAGGATGTAGACCATCAGCTCCGCCAATAATAAAAGTAATATGATTATTGTGTAGCGATATCTGTTCGAGCTTTTTTGCAAAAGAAATACTAGTATACTCACTACCTTTTTCATCAAGGGCTACAACAAAACTACCACTTGGGATTTGAGTTTTGATTTTTTTAGCCTCAAGAGCCATATTATCAATAGCGGATAAATTTTTATCAGCTTTGATTTCTATAATCTTACAGCCATATTTCCCATGATTAATCCTTTTAAGGTATTCACTACATGCTGTATCTACCCACTGGGGCATTTTATTTGCGACATTAATAATTGTAAATTTCATTTAATATCCAGATATAACATTTTATACTAACCAAGCTGAAACATCATGTTCGAATAATGGGACTTTATATTTGACATCGACTAAATATAGCCCATCAGGCATGAAAGTTGGAGGTGCTAGTGTCCGCTTACATGATTTAATTAAGTTTGTAAATTCGGCTACTGAAATTTTACCATTGCCTACATATAGCAACCCCCCCACCATATTTCTAACCATATGATACAAAAAAGCATTTGCAGTAAACTCAAAGCGAATAAGATTTCCTCTAGTAGCTATTGCAAAATGGCTTAAATCTCGAATTGGGCTATTAGCTTGGCAGTCAGATGCCCGAAAACTAGAGAAATCTTGCACCCCAACAAGATATTTCCCTGCGTCATTCATTAGTTCAATATCCAGTGGATGATAATACCAACCAACCCTATCTTGCATTATTGCACTTCGAATTGGATCAACCAAAAGGTAGTAATGATAAGTTCTAGACACTGCACTAAACCTAGCATTAAATTCTACATCTACAAATACAGCATCCCTAATTGCAATATCTTTAGGTAATAAGGCATTAACTCCCCGAATCCATGCGTATAATGGTCGCTTAGCGGATGTAGTAAAGCTAACAACTTGATGTGTTGCATGAACACCTGTATCAGTACGTCCGCATGTTATGATATTTACGTCAGAATTAGCAAATTTTGAGAGTGCATTTTCAAGTGCTCCTTGAATAGTACGTGTTGATAATTGTTTCTGAAATCCATAAAAACTGCTACCATTATATTGAACAAGAAGAGCTAAGGTATAATTTTCGTTCATATTAAAAAGCTATTCAGACAATATATTAAGCATCCGCCTTAATGGTTCAGCAGCACCCCAAAGGAGCTGATCACCAACCGTAAATACTGTCAGATAATCATCCCCAAAGGATAGTTTACGTATCCTTCCAATCGCAATATCAAGTTTGCCACTAATAGCAACTGGAGTTAAGTATTTTAGGGTATCTTCTTTAGTATTAGGTATTACTTTCACCCATTCATTTGCTGAAGCGATAATCTTTTCAATTTCAGATAATGATAAATCTTTTTGGTTTAATTTAATTGTA
This sequence comes from Neisseriaceae bacterium, assembly GCA_947446595.1. Taxonomy (GTDB): domain Bacteria; phylum Pseudomonadota; class Gammaproteobacteria; order Burkholderiales; family UBA11063; genus Aquella. The sequence goes on from CANFGS010000014.1 coordinate 44,254, forward strand.
AGTGCTTGAGAATGGCAACGCATACTACCTACTCTTACACATAATCCATCAACTTTAACAGCATCAGGACTAAAGCCTAATATTTTATTAGTCTCACTAGCACCCTTCCACTCTTCTTTGGTTTGCCCATTAGGTAGAGCTACATCAACCCAAGGAATTACATTACCGGCTAATGAAGTTTCAAAATATCCTGTAGGTAAATCTTTAGATCTTAGTATCTCATTTACTCGATTATCAATTGCCAAAATATCAGCTCTTGAATCTGTTAGTAATTCAGCCACATTGTTATACAAAAATCCGCTTTGAGCTAAGAGCTCACGCATATTATTAGCTCCAGCTCCACTTGCAGACTGATAAGTCATGCTAGATATCCATTCAATAAGATTATTAGCAAATAATCCATTTAATGCCATCATCATTAAACTAACCGTACAATTACCACCACAAAAGACCTTCACTCCATCTTTTAATGCTTTATCAATAACATGGCGATTGATTGGGTCTAATACTATTACTGACTCATCAGACATTCTAAGAGTTGAGCTAGCATCAAGCCAATAACCATCATAGCCTTTTCGCTTCAAAAGTGGTAATACTTTTTGTGTATACTCACTACCTTGTGTAGTTACAATACAATCTTGTTCCAAAAGTGCATCAATATTATAAGCATCAAGAAGTTTTGAAGAGGCTCCATTAATAACAGGAGCATCACCACCAGCATTTGAAGTAGAAAAAAATACCGCATTAATTTTAGAAAAATCATTTTGTTGGTGCATCCTATCCATCAATACCGAGCCAACCATACCACGCCATCCAACAAAACCTACTTTAAGCATATAAACCCTTTAAATTAAAGCTAATAACTGTTTAACCACATTTGATGAATGGTTCGCTGTCATATTTTTTAGTTCCTCAAATGAATGCGCTGCGACACCATCTCTCCCTGCCATATCTGATAAGGCTCTTATAACTATAAATGGGATATTATTAACATGACAGGTATGAGCAATAGCAGCACCTTCCATCTCACACGCTAAGGCATTAAAATGGCTATGCAAAAACTCTGCTTTTTCTTTACTATCTATGAATTGATCACCAGATACTATTCGCCCAATAACAGTTTTATGATTTGCAATTTTTATTTTATCAGCACATTCTAGTAATATTGGATCAGATTTAAATGCAAAAACATCCATACGTGGAATCTGACCTAAAGGTAGCCCAAAACCACTTACATCCATATCATGTTCAACTAAATCACTAGCAACAACCACATCTCCAAATGTTAGATCCGCCGATAAACTCCCAGCAACCCCCACGTTAATTAGATACTCAATACTATAAGAATCAATAAGCATCTGAGTATGAATAGCTGCATTTACTTTACCTATCCCACAAAGAATAAATACTAATTCATGTCTCCCATATCTGGCAGTATAAACATCAAAATCTGATTTTGAAGGAATATGGGATGTTGTAACATCAAGATTTCGTACAATACTTGTTAGCTCTTCTTCCATAGCACAAATTATGCCAATCATTTTATACCCCTAATTTTATTATAGCCATTATAAATCTTATGCAATCTAATTTTTCTCATCCACTTCCATCTGATTATTAGCAAATAAATTCATTAGATTAGCAAGTTCTTCTTTTAATTGCTGACGTGATACTACCCTATCAATAGCTCCTTTTTCGAGTAAAAACTCAGCTCTTTGGAAGCCATCAGGCAGTTTTTGGCGTACAGTTTGTTCAATAACTCTTTGCCCTGCAAAACCTATCAATGCACCAGGCTCAGCAATTACAATATCACCAAGGAATGCAAAACTTGCTGAAACGCCACCAAAAGTAGGATCCGTCAGAATAGACACAAATGGTAAACTCTTTTTAGTTAAAAGAGTAAGTGCAGCAGATGTTTTGGCCATTTGCATAAGAGAATTAACCCCCTCTTGCATCCGAGCTCCACCAGAGGCTGCTACACACACAAACGGACAGTTATTATCAACTGCAGCTTTTACCCCACGGATAAACTTCTCTCCAACAACTGACCCCATAGAACCACCAATAAAACGAAACTCAAAAGCAGCAATTACAGCATTTTGCCCTTTTATTGTTCCTTGCATAACAACCATGGCATCATCTTCACCGATTTTGGCTTGAACATCAGTCAAGCGATCCGAATACTTTTTACTATCTTTAAATTTAAGAATATCAAATGGTTTTACATCAGTTGCAATTTCAACTCTACCATCAACATCAAGAAGCATATCTAAGCGCTCTCGTGCGGTTAACGAATGATGATGATTACATTTAGGACAAACTTTTAAGTTATTATCCAAATCAGTGTGGTACAAAATCTCATTACAATTATTGCATTTGCGCCACATACCTTCTGGCACATTACTTTTTACATTTTCACCATCTGTAGACTGAATCTTAGGCGGTAGTAATTTACTTAACCAACTCATATTAACAACCTTTTAAACATTAACTATAAATTTATTTGCCCACTTAATTGGAGCTGTTTTATGTACCGAATTACCATTACTATCAACAGCTACTGTAACTGGCATATCTACAACATCAAACTCATAAATCGCTTCCATTCCAAGTTCGGCAAAAGCTACTACCTTAGCGTTTTTAATAGCTTTGGACACCAAATAAGCAGCTCCACCAATAGCTATTAAATACACTGATTTATTGTCACGTATGGCATCAATTGCAGCATCTCCTCTTTCTGCTTTACCAATCATTCCAATTAATCCAGTTTGTTCCAACATTTGACGGGTAAATTTATCCATTCTAGTTGCTGTAGTCGGGCCAGCAGGGCCGACTACTTCATCACGTACGGGGTCAACAGGACCTACATAGTATATAAATCTATTCGTGAAGTCAACTGGTAATTTCTGACCACTATCTAATATTTCAACCATTTTTTTGTGAGCGGCATCACGCCCAGTCAATATTTTACCACTTAATAGTATAGTATCACCAGCAACCCATTTTGAGGTATCTGTTTTAGTGATATCATTAATATTAACTCTATGGGTAGCAGCTCCTTTATCCCAAACAATATCAGGATAATCTTCAAGCTTGGGTGGCGTAAATGTAGCCTTGCCACTACCATCTAATGTGAAATGCACATGTCTTGTAGCCGCACAATTTGGAATCATTGCTATTGGCTTACTTGCTGCATGAGTTGGATAATCTAATATTTTAATATCTAAAACTGTTGTTAGTCCACCTAAACCTTGCGCCCCAATTCCTAAATTATTTATTTTTTGATATAATTCAATTCTTAATTCTTCTAGCTTATTCTCAGGCCCTCGAGCTAGTAATTCTGTCATATCAATTGGTGCCATAAGGGATTGCTTTGCCATTAACATAGCTTTTTCTGCTGTGCCCCCAATCCCAATTCCAAGCATTCCAGGTGGGCACCATCCTGCCCCCATAGTTGGCACAGTTTTTAACACCCAATCAACTATCGAGTCAGAGGGGTTTAGCATCGCAAATTTGGATTTGTTTTCTGAACCACCACCTTTAGCAGCAATTTCAACTTCAATAGTATTACCAGGTACCAGATTAAAGTGTACAACTGCAGGAGCGTTAGTCTTGGTATTTTGGCGTGTAAAAGCAGGATCTTTTAGGATTGAAGCACGTAGCTTATTATCTGGGTGGGCGTATGCTAACTCTACACCATGGTTCACCATGTCTTGAAGTGACATTGTAGCATCAACAAAGCCAACATCCATACCAACTGTGACAAAAGCACAAATAATACCCGTATCTTGGCAAATTGGACGCTTACCTTCAGCACACATTTTAGAATTTATCAATATCTGAGCAATTGCATCTTTAGCTGCTGGGGACTCTTCTTTATAATACGCCGCTCCCATAGCTTTAATAAAATCTTGTGGGTGATAGTATGAAATAAATTGCAAGCTATCAGCAATTGATTCGATAAAATCATTTTGTTTAATTAAGGTCTTCATATAAACTCCAGAATAATTGTATATTTAGCGCATGGATCCCAAACTCTCTTTAAGACAGCATCTAGTTCATGTTTGGGATGACAGATAATTTATTATTCACCCATATAATAACCTTCACCCAAGCAGTAATCTAGTATCGACAAATCTAATAAAGCAATTATTATACCACGTTACTTCTTGCTAAAAACCTCATTGTATAATTCTTCCATCCTAGATTTAACACTCTCATCAGGCTTAATTACACGCCCCCACTCACGGCTAGTTTCGCCAGGAAATTTGTTAGTTGCATCAATCCCCATCTTACTACCTAAACCTGATATGGGAGATGCAAAATCCAGATAATCAATCGGGGTATTGTCTATTAAAGTAGTGTCCCGAGCAGGGTCAGACCTTGTAGTAATTGCCCAAATTACATCTTTCCAAGACCTAATATCTACATCATCATCAACTACCACAATAAATTTGGTATACATAAACTGACGTAAATAACTCCAAATCCCAAGCATCACTCGTTTCGCATGTCCTGGGTAGCGTTTTTTCATTGATACAATTGCCATTCTATAACTACATCCTTCAGGAGGTAGATAGAAATCAACTATTTCCGGAAATTGTTTTTGAATTAAAGGAACAAACACTTCATTTAGGGCAACACCAAGAATAGCTGGTTCATCTATCGGCTTACCTGTATAGGTACTATGATAGATAGGGTTTTTACGAGTTGTAACTGTTTCAACAGTAAAAACCGGGAAATGTTCTTGTTCATTATAATAGCCTGTATGATCTCCATACGGCCCTTCAAGAGCAGTATCGTTAGGATAAATAAAACCTTCAAGAACAATTTCTGCATAAGCCGGTACTTGTAGGTCACTTAGGATACATTTAGTTAATTCGGTTCTACTTCCCCGAAGTAAACCTGCAAACTGGTATTCAGATAAAGAGTCAGGAACTGGAGTGACAGCTCCTAAAATAGTAGCTGGATCACAGCCTAGAACAACCGCAAGTGGATATGGCATATTTGGGTTTTCACGGCAATGTTCAGCATAATCAATCGCACCCCCTCTATGGTGTAACCAACGCATAATTAATTTATTTTTGGCGACAACTTGTTGACGGTATATACCTAAATTTTGGCGTTTTTTATGAGGACCTCGAGTAACCACTAAGCCCCAAGTTATAAGTGGTGCGATATCGTCTTTATGGCATCTCCATACAGCTAGAGTTGATAAATCAACATCTTCTTTATTGATAATTATCTCATGTACTGGTGCTTTGTTTATCACTTTTGGAAGCATATTGTAGAGCTGTTTTAGCATTGGCAATTTAGAAAAAGCATCTTTAATCCCTTTGGGTGGTTGTGGTTCTTTTAGATTGGCCAAAAACTCTCCGAGTTCGCGAAGTTCACTAATATTTTCTTTCCCCATAGCAAGTGCCACACGCTTCACAGTACCAAACAAGTTCCCAAGAACAGGAGTACCATTACCTGAATCAAATAATATAGCTGGCCCACCATTATTAAGTACCTGAGTACAAAACTCTGTCATCTCAAGATCTGGAGATACATTTTGATGTACTTTGACTAATTCACCAATTTGTTCTAGATGGCTAATAAATTCTCTAAGATCACGGTACTGCATAAATCACCTAAATAAAACTATAAGCATATATTTTAATCTGTTTTGTAATGCAATAGTTAAATTAATTCTAATCCCAAAATATTTTTTGTAACACCATACCTTGATATTTGGTACAATCTCTACTAAACATAAACATGGAGTTTTAGTATGCCTGATGATCTACAAATTTTTGACTTAGTGCTTTTTGGTGGCACCGGTGACTTAGTAACCCGTAAATTATTGCCAGCTTTATACCACGCCTACTCACACCAAACAATAAATCAAAATGGTAGGTTTTTTGTAATCGGGCGTCGTGAGATGTCCAAAGAAGAATATTGTACTTTTGCTTACGATAAAGCTATTAAAGCCAAAGAAAACATAGATTTAGAAAAATGGAATAAATTTTGTAATCAAATACATTACTATAAAATGGATGCGAATAATGAAGCCGACTATAATGGTTTAGGAAAACTCTTAAATCAAGAAATCACCAATATATTTTATCTATCAACTGACCCAGGTTTATTTAAACCAATATGTCAAAACTTAGCAAAAGCAAAATTAAATACGGCACATTCTCGCATAGTATTAGAAAAACCGTTAGGACATAATCTAGCAACATCAAATGATATTAATGATTTTGTAGCTAAATTTTTTACTGAACAGCAAATTTATCGCATTGACCACTACCTTGGTAAAGAATCCGTACAAAATCTAATGGCAATTCGCTTTGGAAATACTTTATTTGAAGCATTATGGCGTCGCCAATGGATTTCAAGTATTCAAATCACTATTGCAGAAAGCTTAGGGGTTGGTTCGCGTGGTGAATTTTATGATACAACTGGTGCATTACGTGATATGTTACAAAACCATCTATTACAGCTATTATGTATAGTAGCTATGGAACCTCCATTTTCTCTTGATGCCGATACTATTCGTAATGAAAAACTAAAAGTACTCCAATCTCTAAAACCATTTACGGAAGAAACAGTACTAAGTAACGTCATTCGCGGCCAATATAAAGCAGGAACTGTAAATAATGAAGAAGTAGCCGGTTATGCTGATGAAGAAAATATACCCGAAGATAGCAAGACCGAAACTTATGTAGCATTAAAGGCTGAAATCCAAAACTGGCGTTGGGCTGGGGTACCATTTTATTTGCGAACTGGAAAGCGTCTAAATAAACAGATGGCCGAAATTGTAATTCAATTTAAGGATATTCCATGCAAAATATTCCCTCTAAACGCTAATAACTTTGCTAATCGTTTGATTATTAAACTACAACCTGATGAAACAGTACAATTATATTTCTTAGCTAAACAACCAGGAGATACTAATGATTTACGTCCTGTTTATCTTGATTTAGATTTTCATAAAATGTTTACAACCAGAAGAACTGATGGGTATGAGCGTTTATTATTAGATATAATCAGAGGCAAACTTACACTATTTGTAAGGCGCGATGAGCAAGAAGCTGCTTGGAAATGGGTCGAACCAATCTTGGATACTTGGAAACGCCTAAATTTCACCCCAAAAGTTTATACAGCAGGAAGCTGGGGACCGTCTTTGGCTTCCGCTCTCCTCGCTCGCGATGGTGAATCATGGCATGAAGAGTTGATATAAATGAACAACAAATATTTATTATTAATAGCAATTGGTATTATTTTTACATCTTGTAGTTTATTTGGCAATACTAATAATAATTATCCAACGATACTACTACCACCGCAAAAAGTTAATGAGAGCGATACAGCTGTCGCAGTCAAAGAAAGTGCTACAAAAACTAATTCTAATACACTGCAAAGTTCAAGCCCTGTGACTTATCAGGGTAAAAGAACTATACAAGAGGATCGCTCTAACGGAACTGTAACCCAAATCAAGGTTGATAACGGCAATGATATCCCTGATTATTATATGTATCCATCTCAACAACAAGACCTAAATACAAATAGCACTCCTGGTAAAGACTTATCAACTCCAAGTTGGCAAATTAGCTGGTAAGACAAATTTAGGGTATGGATCCCAAACTCTCTACGAGACAGCAAATAGTTCGTGTTTGGGATGACGTATTAAACGCGCCATCAGAGCGCCCTATTTCGTGTAACCCCAACGCCCTATTCGTCGTCCATCCCAACACGGGTTAGGATCCATGCTCTTGCCATTTTGCTCTTACTCTAATTAAAACTTATGATAACCAACAAAACCACTATTAATCAAATTATCAGTTTTCTGAATTTCAATATTTTGTGCATTTTTAACTGCAGGTAACTCATTAATACGTGCAATAAAATTAGCAATATTTTGATAATCATTAAGTAAATTAGCTTTTTCAGACCAACGAAGTATTCCGTATGCTTGAGCATCAACAATACTTGGCTTTGACCCTACAAAATATTTATTTTTACTAAGATAAGAATCAACGTAAGCAAGTACGTCACGAAGACGAATAAGCGTTTTTTGTTTGAAATCATTTACCATATTTTCACTAACGAAACGTTCAGGATAAAATAATGGACTAAATGCAACATGTAGTGTTGGAGAAAAATAAGACAACCATTTGTATGCTTCAATTCTACTAGGGGTATTAACTGGTATAGCTATTTCTGACTCAGGGTTTTTATCTACCAAATACATAAGTATAGCTAGGTTTTCGTAAACTAATGTATCTCCATCTTTTAGAGCGTCAACTTTACCCAAGGGATTTATTACTAGAAACTCAGGCGTTTTTCTAATTTCTGGAGTTGTAAGTCCAATTTGATAAGGCTTACGAAGCCATTCAAGAGCCACCATAGAACCAAAAGCACACGCTCCAGGGATAATGTATAAAGTCTGCATATTTATCTTTCATAAAAAATACTAAATTTTAAGTCAGAATATTATAGCCTATTATCACGATAAAGCCAACCTCAGACCAATTGTAAAAGCTAGAATACATACTGGAAAATCTTGATAAAATAACTATTAATTATTTTAGGAGATTTTTTATGTATAGAATTACAGGTCAACCAATTAATTTAAGATATATTGCAACATCAATAAAGCAAGACATTCAATTATCGGAG
>CANFGS010000015.1 GCA_947446595.1 Neisseriaceae bacterium
TAAATCATTTTTTCGTTACCCTTTATTAATTTCAGAAAGCTCTAAGTCGAATTTAATAATAAATTGATTTAGTGCCATTTCCCAATCTCTAATATGCATTGTCCATTTTCTGGAGCAATCACGAAGCGTCAAGTATAACATTTTAAACACTGAGTTGTCACTCGGAAATGACTTTTTATTTTTAATAATCTTGCGAATACTTGAATTTACAGACTCTATAGCATTAGTAGTATAAATGGCTTTTCTAATAAAATCCGGAAATTGGAAGAAATTAGCTAAATACTGCCACCGTTCCCGCCATAATTTAACAGATGCAGGATATTTATCGCCCACTCAAGCTCTAAGTCATCCAGAGCCAATTCAGCTTCTTCAATGGTTTTGGCACCATAAACTCTTTTTAGTTCAGCAGCAAATAGTTTTTTATCTTTGTAACTCACGTAGTCTAGGCTGCGCCGAACTGTATACACAATGCATTGCTGCACGATGGATTTTGGATACACTGAATTAATTGCTTCAGGAAACCCTGTTAGCCCATCTACACAAAAAATACACACCTGTCTTAAGCCTCGATTATGTAAATCAGTGAGAACGTTTAACCAAAATTTAGAACCTTCACTTTCAGAAATCCATAAGCCCAATAGCTCTTTATGACCTTTAGTATTAACCCCCAAAGCAACATAAACAACTTTTTTAATAACGGTTTTATTATCTAGAACATTAATATAGATACCATCAAGGTAAACTATGGGATAGGTTGATGCTAATGGGCGTATGTGCCATTTTGCTACTTCCTCAAGCACTGAATCAGTGATTTTAGAGATTTGTTCCTCAGATAATTCTAACTGATAAACCTCTTGAATTTGTGCTGAGATTTGACTTAAGCTCATTCCCTTACTATATAACCCAATGATGGTATCATCTATAATTGTTGCTCGTTTTTGATGCTTAGCAATAATTATTGGATCAAAGCTACCATCTCTATCTCGAGAAATATCTATATTAATTTTACCATGCTGCGTTTTTATGCTCTTCTCGCTATAGCCATTGCGATAATTATCGCCAGGGCTATCAGCATTCTTATCATAGCCTAAATGATAATCTAATTCGCCCTCGAGCAGGGCTTCATAGAGACCTTTTTGAATTTGTTTTATGATGCCCTCAGCACCATATAAGTCTTCTTGAGTTTGAATCTTGCCACCTTTTACAAGAGTTTTGCAAAATTCTTTTATTGTTGTTAAATTTGTAAAATCTACTTTTGAATCAACTGACATACAATTACTCCTAACATGCCAACAGTTTATCAAATAATCAGTTAGAAAACTAATTATTTATTCAATTTCAATTTACACAAAATTTAAGCCAGTCTCGAGTTAGCTGAAGTTAAATTTAATTTTTGGTATAACTCATCATCTAAAAATGCTTCTTTGACCATTCTTTGACAATCATCAAATGTTCCATCAATCTCAAGAGCTGTAATATTATTACCTAGAGTAGTTAATTGTTGCTCTTGAATTTCACTAACTTTTTTACTTGGATATAAAATAGTGATTTTGATATTATCCATATTAAAAAAACCCTGAGCAACAGCACTACCTGTATCTCCCGAAGTTGCCACCAAAATATTGATGCTATTATCTGTATTACACCGTTTCAAATAATACATTAGCGATACCATAAAACGTGCCCCAAAATCTTTAAATGATAGTGATGGGCCATGAAATAGCTCTAAGACATAAATATTATCATGAATATTTTTAACTATTAACTCAATACAACAAACCTGAGGCTAAATTTAGGCTTTGTGGGGACAAGATACAGCTTGTATGAAAGGCTCAGATAAACAAATTTTTCAATTATATAGACCCATGATATAATATTGTTAGATATATTAAATAGGAGAATATTATATTTAACCCTAGTCAATCTGATGTGCGAAATTTCTTTTTTGATATAGTCGAGAAAGCCGAATTAGCCACCCAACTTAGCGATCTCGAAAAAATTGCCTATAGTGTTATTTTGGAGCATCCTGAGTACAAATCAGTTCTTACTAATCGCAAAAAATATCTCGATTATCAGTGGACTATCGAAAATGGGGAGACCAATCCATTTTTACATTTAAGTATGCATATGAGTATTATAGAACAACTATCTATTGACCAACCTCATGGAATTAAAGCACTATATAATGAATTATGTAGTCATTTTAAAGATCCACATACAGCGAGTGATGAACTAATGGATTGTCTGGGCGAAATGCTGTGGCAAGCCCAATCAAAGCATACTGCACCTAATATGACCATATATTTTAATTGTATTAATCAAAAACTTGGTAAGACCTAATGTTTTGCTATGATGCACTGTGTCACTTTGAGGCTAATATTAAGCCAAACAAACTAACAGTGATAACTACTACAAATTTAGACGATACACCAAAACTTGCTACACTTAGGAATCAGTGCCCAAAAGCTAAAATTGGATTTGGTATCCATCCGTGGTTTGTACAAAATAATTCTATAGAAGAATTAAAACCTTTAATCACCGAGTATAAACCAGATTTTATTGGTGAAATTGGTTTAGATTATCTACGCCCCGAAGCTAAACTACAACAACAAGTATTTACTACTCAACTAAATTTAGCAATGGAGTTCAATTTACCTGTGATAATACACTCAATTCGGGCGTATAATGATGTACTGAAGATATTAAAAACATATAATATTCATGGAATTATCCACGGATTTAATAGTAATGACGTCATTGCTAAAGAATTTACTAAGCTTGGATTTTTACTGGGAATTGGAAATAATATTAGCAAAAATTCCAAAATAACTCAGAGTATACAAGATATCGGCATTAATAATCTAGTGTTTGAAAGTGATGCCCCATTTAGCTCATGGTTTAATAAAAAAGTATCGATAAGTGATGATACTTTTCTCTACGCTCAAATGGTTGCCAAGAAGTTAGATATTAACCTTATAGATTTAATTGAATATAGTAATAGTAATCTTCAAAATTTATTTAATTGATATAATAAAAATTATTGCGATACAGAAAGAACAAGTATGAATAAAAAATCACCTCGCCATTTAGCACGAAGCCTTGCTATTCAAGGACTATATTTCCACAAACTTAATAATACCAATCTTGATGAAATTGAAGAATTTTTAAGTAAAAACTGTTTTGCTATTTACCCAATATCAAATTATGAATTAATGCACTTTTTACTTGATCAAGGTATCACCAAATATGATGATATGCTAAAACTTTATATTCCACATCTTAACCGCACTATTGATGAAATAAACCTCATTGAACAAATTATCCTAGTTATTGCGGCTGTTGAATTAACTAATAACCCAAGCGTCCCTGCCCCAGTTATCATTAATGAATCAGTTGAACTAGCAAAACTCTATGGAGCTGAGGAGTCATATAAATTTATCAATGGTTTAGTTGATAAATTAGCTCGCGATCTAAGAGAATAGGTATCATAAATTAATCATGCAAATCGAACAAACACTGATTGATGAAATTATTCGTAAGAATGATATTGCTGAAGTAATCGGTAAATCTCTAAAACTAAAGCGAAGTGGCGGCAATTATTTTGCCTGCTGCCCATTTCATAACGAAAAATCAGCCTCATTTTCAGTTAATATTAATAAACAATTCTTCCACTGTTTTGGTTGCGGAGAGTCTGGTAATGTAGTTACTTTTGTGATGAAATATAGTGGACTAAGCTTTGTAGATGCTATTAAATCATTGGCTAGTACTGCTGGAGTTTATATCCCTGAGAATAAAGTGACCATCTCTAAAGAAAAAATAGCACAACAAAAAGAACATAAACTAAACCTTGAAGGCACTATAAACCAAGTAGTTACTTATTATCAAAATAATCTTACTAATTCAAGTATAGCGAGTAATTATCTAGCCAAACGCGGCTTACCAAAAGCTATAATTGACAAATTTCTCCTAGGTTATGTACCAAACACACCAAACCCACTATCTGGATTATTTAAAGATTATGCCACCAATAAATTCTTAGTCGATGCTGGGCTTGTTGTCAAAAATGATGCTGGTAAAATCTATGATAGATTTCGCGATCGAATTATGTTTCCGATTAGAAATGTTAGAGGTAATGTAATAGGTTTTGGTGGTAGGGTTATCGATAAGGGCGAACCTAAATACCTAAACTCACCCGAGACAGAATTATTTAATAAATCATTAGAGCTATATGGGTTATTTGAAGCTCAAAAGCAGATCAGAGATAAAAACCAAGCTTTCGTAGTTGAAGGCTATATGGATGTTATTGCCATGTTTCAGTTTGGGGTTGATAATGTGGTTGCTAGTATGGGAACTGCTGCAACAGACGAACAAATTAAAAAACTCTTTCGGCTTTGTGATGATATTTATTTTTGTTTTGATGGTGACAAGGCGGGACAAAAGGCTGCTTGGAGGGCATTAGAGCGATCAATTCCATTAGTTACTGATGCTAAAGCAGTACATTTTATCTTTTTACCGACAGATCATGACCCTGATAGCTTCTTACGTAAGCATGGTACAAGTGAATTTATCAAATATCAAAATGAACACTGCCTCTCGATGTCAGACTTTTTGTTGAAGCAACTTGCTTTAGGCGTAAATACAGGTAGCAATGAGGGTAAGGCCAAACTAATTAGTCTTGCAAAACCATATATCGAACAAGTAACTGCGGTAGCACTACAAGTAATGCTAAAAAAACAACTAGCATCATTGGTAGGGCTTGAAGCAACTGTATTAGAAAGTATTTTAAACAATCGCTCACGCTATGCTTTTTATACCCAAAGACTAAACCCTAAGCTACTTCCTGAGACTACACGCGTTCCATTAATCAATAAGATTTTAATAATAATTAAAACAGCCATCAAGAATGTAGGGTGGGTAATTAGTTACAAACTACCAGAACCAGAGGAGCTTGAAGGATTAAGTCGTGAGATACTTGATCTGATAATATTACTTGATTATATTCAAAGTAATTATGATGATGGTGATACAGTTGAATTACAAAATATAGTGTGCGAAAGCCTTAATCTAAATAATCTCAAAACGAGGTCTGATGAACTAGTTGATACTAATGAAAAAGATTTTATCAAACGCTTAGATATCTTACTCAAACGTACTCGCCATCGAGTAACGCGCGTCCCCAACATCCCCATGAAGAATAATTAGTAACGATCATACGTCTTCACAGTATTTTCTAATTTAATTATCCATTGATTAAAATGTGGGCAACTCTCGCGAATAAGTGCTAAATTTGCATGAAGGTAAAATAGACTAGATAATTTACTATAACCATATTTTTCTAATCTTTTCGCTGGTAACTCTTGATTATTTATTGATTCACAGTCCAAGTATTTGTTTTTCTCAATTTCAATTCTTTTTTGATGTTTTTCAAGAAGCATATCAGATTTTATTAAACCATTACTATCTGCAAAACATAATGCTTCAAATTCATATGGTTGAATATGTGGAATAATTCTTAGTTTTTGACTTACTTCAAATTTAGATAATAACTGCTCTTCAAGTTTTGAGGCTTTTTCACCGGATGATATATCCATACGCATAATTTCGCTGTAATTATCAAATTTAGCAGCATGTAAACGACAAAAATCTATCATTGTGGTTACATAATCATATGTATAACTCATACCTATAATTAATCGCTCTATCCTTTTTTTAGCAATACCTCCATCTAGATTTATAACCTTAGAATTAATATTCTTCAACTTTTCAAGGTGCGGAACTATAACATGTTCGATAAACTTTTCTTCACTCAGACCCTCAACTATAAAGCAAATATTAATCATTATGGACGCCCCCCAAGCAAATTCATCTCCCATAACTGAGGTAAGTTAAATTCTGTCAACCATTGAGAAAGATCATCCTTATTTAATTTTTTAAATTGACTAACCTTATCTTTTTTATCAACTACAATTATATCTTCAGGATTAAAATTTGCCAATAATGTTGGTGACTGTGTACTTATTATAACTTGTCTTTCATTTGCTGCACGTTTTATTAGCCCTGACAAAACTGTTATTGCAGAAGGATGCAGCCCTAATTCTGGTTCATCTATAATTATAGTACTTGGCTGCAATTCATTTGGCATTAATAATAACACTGCTAAACAAATAAACCTTAACGAGCCATCTGATAAATAATGTGCTTTCCATGGTATATCTATATTATTCTTATTAAACCATTCAAGACTTATAAATTCGGTATTTCTAATAACAAAATCATGAAAATCTGGCACTACCTGACGAATAGTATCAATTATCATTTGATAAAATTGTGGATATTCATCATAAATTCGTTTTATCATTCCTGCAATATTTGCACCATCACCACGTAAGAATAAATTATCATTATTTGCAATAGTGCGCTTAATGGGTGAAGAATTACCAGTATCATTAAAATGAAATATTCCAACTTGATTATTTCCGTAATTCTGTAGTACCGCATTTGCTCCCCACCATTCAATAGGTAATAAATCACTGGGCCCATCTTGAATATCTACACCATATGTCAAGTTTGCAACTATTTCAAGTTTGCTCTCATAAGCATTGCTCATAAAGTCGCACTTAGGTTCAACTCCTTTTATAGTCACATCTTCGTTACTAAACCGAAAAACATCCTTATCAGTGGGAACTAATTGTGCACTATAATTAAACAACTCGCCCCCAAGACCACCTTCATAATCCATTAATTGAATATCAAAATATAAATCCTTAGAAGCTTTTCGTCCATAATATAAAAAGGCATCCACCCCACCTCGATCTAATACATAATTTTGTAATTGACACGATAGGATATTATTAAAAAATGTAAATGCGCTTATTAGATTACTTTTACCAGACCCATTTGCACCAATTAAAATATTTAGATTAGTTAAATCGATTTTTGTATTTTTAATAGATTTATAATTTTCTAAATGAATATACTTTATCAAATTATTTTGTGACTTCATTCGTGCCTCATGTAACATTATATATTTTTTACGCCAAAAGAACCCATTAGCTGCCAAACGTGCAGTCCAAAAAATTTCATATACTAGGTTTTAATTTTATCTCAAGAATACAACCGATTGCATCGGCATAACGCTTAAGTGTAGAAATTGATGGTGAATGTTTTAAACCACCTTTTGCTGCTTCAAGCCTAGATACCGCACTTTTAGAAGAATGCATCTTCTGAGCAACAACTTCTTGACTAAAATGCATTTTCAGCCGCATGGATTTTAATTGTTCAGCTAATTCATATTCAAGCTTGAATTGCTCATACTCAGCTAAAACCGCAGGACTTTTTAGAGCCTTGTCTCTTAACTTATCATCCCCAGTTCCATTATCTCTCATTTTTCAGCTCCTTTAAGCGTTCGTTAGCAATATCTATTTTTTGGGAAATAATGAATTATCAAATTTTTTACCATGATGAATGTTATCATATTTGGGAATATTTGTCAATTCTTACTTTTACATAAATACTAAACTTATTCTTCTATAGCTATGATAATATACCGTTATGAATCAGGTGTTATACTCGTTTTAGGAAGTTAAGAAATGACAACCATAAACCCACTTATACCCAAAAATGCTCGCCAGATATTTATTAATGGCCCTGTCGGTAGACTTGATTGCTTAGAGCTATCTCCAGCTGGTAAGGCTTTAGGTGTTGCAATTGTTGCTCACCCTGACCCTAAAGGTGGTGGTACTAATACCAATAAAATAGTCCAAACTACAGCCAAAGTCCTTACTCAAAAAGGTTATCTGTGTTATTGCCCTAACTTACGCGGTGTAGGATTAAGTGATGGAATTCATGATATGGGAATTGGTGAAGTTGCAGATGCCAAAGCGATCCATGATTTTATCCGTAAAGAGCACCCATATTTACCGCTAATCTTAGCAGGATTTTCTTTTGGTACTGGTGTTGTAAGTAATCTAGCTAGAGCGGTAGAATATAAACAATTAATTCTAATTGGACCTGCGGTAAGTCGTTATCCCGTAATAGTAACGGATACTACAAAAACTATTGTCATTCATGGTGAAGAAGATGAAGTAATACCATTAACTGACGTATTTGAGTGGGGGCGCGAAAATAATCAGCCCATAATCTGGTATCCTTCAACTGGACACTTCTTTCATGGTAAAATAATTGGATTAGCCAATCTTCTTTCACAATTAATTTTATAGGAAATTATTATGGCAGTTTATACCAAATATCCTCACAAAGAACTTCACATGCGAGTTCGTCATCTAAACAATCGCGATTTCGCAATATTATTCGGGGTATTTCTTGGGATGGGGGTTGCTATTGATGGAATCTTCTTCCAACAATTTATAGTAGCACCAATTCTTGGAAATGTGGTTAATCGTAGTATCTATTTTAAAATAGGTGCCGTAATCCTTAGTGGCGGCACCTTTGGTAACTTACTTAGCTATGTTGGTTCATGCATAGATATAATTACAAATTATAATACTATTTTTGACTTAATCGCCAAAATTAGAGGTAAAGACTAGAATTTTATTAGATTTACTACTTCTTTAACACCACTGATTTCACGTATGCCACTAATTGCACCATTTATTTGTATTTTATTACCAGCATCTTTGCCTAATAAATAAACCACTCCAGCACAAGTTACCACTTTAATATTGTTGGTATTAACTTCTTTTTGGGCAATTAGTCTGGTTTTGGCAGCTGATGTTATATAAGCATCTTTTGAAATATCACCGATAGATTCTTTTTTGCCTATTTTTAGATGATTCAATACTTTTTTAACACCTTCAGTATTTTCTACCGCAAGATTTGCTTTATTATATTCTTTTTGGGATGGAACTTGTCCAGCTAACAAAATATCACTATCATAGCTTGCAACAGTAAAGCTACCATTTGGAACTTGTGCATCAAGTACAGAATTTACTTTATGCTCCAAAAGTTGGTCATCTACTACACTACCACCTCCACGAGCATCAGTTCCTGTTGCAGCAGCAGTACCAACTCCAGCTCCAATTACTGTTGCGGCACAACCAGTCATAGATATTACAACACCTAGCATTAATAATTTTTTTAACATTATAAAACTCCTATAATAAAAAAACAAACTATAAAATCACTTTAAGTAATTCTACAATACACCCAATCGTCTGACCGCTTGGGTCAAAATGATCATTACATTCTGTAATCTCTAAGCCTATAAGTTTTGATTTATCAATTTTTGATAATGCTTTAATGCAATCAAAAAAATTAATACCATCATTTGCTGGAGTACCAACACCTGGGGCAAACTCTGGATCAAAACCGTCTAGATCAATGCTTAAGCCAATTTTATCTACTCGTGAGGTTAACTCATTCCATGCTTCTTCAAACACATCAACAAAGCCACGCTCTCCTACTTCTTCGGTATAATAAATCTTTACCCCAAGACGTTCAAGGCGTTCTTTCTCAGCGGCTTCATAAGAGCGAATTCCAATAAAAACTATATTTTTAGGGTCTAATTTTGGATTATTATCTAAAATATTCAAAAACTCCCCATATCCCTCACCCATAAGTGTTGCAACTGGCATACCATGAATATTGCCACTTTCACTATCTTCAGGTGTATGAGCATCTAAATGTGCATCTAACCAGATTATACCATAGCTTTGATCTTTTAGAGCTGTTGCTATTCCACTCCAAGAGCCAATAGCACACGAGTGATCCCCCCCAATTATAACTGGTAGCTGATTGTTTAATACCGCATCTTGGGTTAAAAGTGCTAATTCAGTAAAAAAGTGTGTAAGTTTAGGTATATCATGCCTTGTGCCAGTATAATACACTATCTTGTCAAACTCTAAACCCAAAGGTTTCAGTAAGCTATTTCTGGATAAAATATCCGGGGTATCCGCCGAACCTCTTGTACCAGCACAAGCATCAATCGCTGCACCGATAAGTTTTATTTTATGATTCATATTAGTCCAAAACTGAGATTAAATCTTTAGGGTCACTAATTTGTGGGATTAAATCCATCTCATGTCCTATCGAATGTTTATTTGCCAAATCAAGAATTAAACGAAGTACTGAATAGTCCTCAATCGCAAACCCAACTGAGTCATATACTGTAATCTCGGCATCACTGGTACGCGCTGGTTTTTTACCCGCAATTAATTCCCATAGCTCAGCATATACTAGTTTATCAACTTCATCACTAGTTAATAATTGAATATCACCCTCAATTATTGTTTGTGGCGTATATTCTACAACTATTTTACTTCTATAAAGAGTATTAACATCAAGTTCAGTCTTACCAGGGCAATCTCCACCCAAACCACTTATATGCATCCCAGGCGACACCCACGAGTCATCAACTACTATAACATGCCCCTTACAAGCAGTACAAACAACAACCACATCAGCACCAACTACCGCATCTTTAGCAGTGTCACACGGAACCAAATTGTACCCTTTAAGATTATTAGCAAATTTGTCCATAGCTTTTTTATCGGTATCATAGTACCTAATGGTAGTAAATTTACGTACCAAAAGATGTGCTTTTACTTCAAACTCGCTTTGAGCTCCAGTTCCAATAATAGCCAAAATACTACTATCTTGACGCGCCAATAAATCACAAGCAATTATTGTAGTTGCTGCAGTTCTAAATGCTGTTAAAACTGTCATTTCTGACACTAATTGCGGATAACCATTTTCAACCAGGGATAGTTGTCCTGTTGCAATAACTGTTTGTCTTGCGGTAAGAGGATTTTTAGGGTGCCCATTTACGCATTTGTAGGTATAATATTTGCTGTCAGCAGTTGGCATTAGCTCAATTACTCCATCGTCAACATGAATAGCATGACGTGGGCTTTTATGAAATTCATGCCAGCGAATAAAATCAGCTTTTATATACTCTACCAAATCAAGCATGAAATTATCAAATCCATGCATACTTACAATTTTTGCTACATCCTGTACTGTTATGACCTTAGTCAAATGAGGGGAATAATTAAAACTCCCTGTCGTTTCCATGTCTTATTAGCCTATAAAAATTATATCTTATTTATGTAAATTATAAAAAGTATTTATCCCAAGATAAACCGCACTACTACCTAGCTCTTCTTCTAAACGTAGTAATTGGTTATATTTACTAATCCGATCTGAACGTGATAATGAACCAGTCTTGATTTGCCCACAGTTAAAAGCAACTGCCAAATCAGCAATAACTGCATTTTCAGTCTCACCTGAACGATGTGACATAACTGTTGTATATCCAGCATTTTTAGCCATTTCTACAGCACTTAAAGTCTCAGTCAAAGTACCAATTTGGTTTATCTTAACCAAAAGTGAATTAGCAATACCTTTTTTAATACCATTAGCTAATAGTTTTGGATTAGTCACGAAATTATCATCACCAACTAATTGGATTTTACCACCTAAAGTTTTAGTTAGATGTATCCAACCAGCCTCATCTTGCTCAGCCATTCCATCTTCAATAGAAATAATCGGATAATTATTTACTAAATTAGCTAAATAATCGGTAAATTGCTCAGAAGTTAAATGTAGATTTTCAGCTTCTAGATGATATTTACCATCTTTATAAAATTCAGAACTTGCACAATCAAGACCAAGCATAATATCCTTACCAGCTACATATCCAGCTTTATCAATAGCCTCAAGAATTAGTTTAAGCGCTTCTTCATTAGTCGCAAGATTTGGTGCAAACCCACCCTCATCCCCAACTGATGTTGGATAACCACGAGAGGCACAGATTGATTTAAGAGCATGGAATATCTCCGAACCATAGCGAAGAGCTTCTTTAAAGCTAGGGGCTCCAACTGGTAAAATCATAAACTCTTGAATATCAAGATTATTATTAGCATGTGCCCCACCATTAATCACATTCATTTGTGGAACTGGAAGTATTTTTTTACCTATTCCACCAACATATCGATAAAGTGGTACATCTAATTCTACACTCACAGCTTGAGCTGCAGCAACTGATACGGCAAGCATTGCATTAGCTCCAAGATTGGATTTATTTTCAGTACCATCTAGTTTAATCAATTCTTGATCAAGACCAGTTTGATCAAATGCATCAAATCCAATTAGATGCTTAGCAATAGCTGTATTTACATTTTTTACAGCGTTTAGAACACCTTTGCCATTGTAACGACTTTTGTCGCCATCACGAAGTTCTAGCGCCTCTCTTGAACCAGTAGATGCGCCTGATGGCACTGAAGCCCTACCAAACGCTCCAGAATCTAAAACGACCTCAGCTTCAACAGTTGGAAGACCTCGAGAATCAAGTACCTCACGTGCGTGTATGCTAATAATTTCTGACATAATTTATTATCCTTATAAAATTTATAGTTTTTTTACCAGTTTATCAATTGCCATAATTTCAGTTAAGAAATTCTCTATATCATACATTGGGAATGAGTTAGGCCCATCAGATTTAGCTTCAGATGGATTAGGATGCGTTTCCATAAATATTCCACTTATCCCAACAGCAACAGCAGCACGAGCTAATACCGGCACAAACTCTCTTTGTCCACCAGAGCTAGTTCCTTGCCCTCCAGGCAATTGCACCGAATGTGTTGCATCAAATACTACCGGGCAGTTAGTTTCTCGCATAACCACAAGACTTCGCATATCAGACACTAGGTTATTGTAGCCAAAGCTAATTCCGCGCTCACATGCCATAATCAATCCATGACCTTCAACATTTAGTGCCTTACTAGTCACATGTTTCATATCCCAAGGCCCCAAAAACTGACCTTTTTTGATATTAACTACGTTCCCAGTTTTAGCTACTGCTTTAATAAAATTGGTTTGACGGCATAAAAATGCTGGGGTTTGCAATATATCAGCAACTTCAGCAACTTGGTCAATCTCTTCTAGTTCATGTACATCAGTTAGTACCCTAAGGCCTAATTGACTCTTTACTTCAGATAAGATTTTTAGACCATTATCAATTCCAGGACCTCTAAAAGTAGAGTCGGAACTACGATTAGCTTTATCATAACTTGATTTATAAATAAAGTTTATCCCCAAACGATCAGTAATTTCCTTAAGATAACCAGCCGTATCAATGGCTAACTGCTTTGATTCAATCACACAAGGGCCAGCGATTAAAAATAATGGGCGATTAAGACCAATTTCAGTATCAAATAATTTCCAAGTAGTTTGCATTTAAACCCCTTTTGAAGTATTGTAATTATATGCTGCATTAATAAATGACGTAAATAACGGGTGGCCATTTTTAGGATTGGAAGTAAATTCAGGATGAAACTGACAAGCTACAAACCAAGGATGATCTGGTAATTCGATCATTTCTACCAAATGTTCACGCCCAATAGAATGACCACTAATAATCAAACCTTTTTTAGTTAATTCGCCAATAAATTTATTATTCACTTCATAGCGATGGCGATGGCGTTCCCTTATTTTATCTTGTCCATAGATCTTTCTCGCTAAAGAATTATGTTCTAAAAGACATTCCTGAGCTCCCAAACGCATGGTACCACCCAAATCAGTATTCGCATTTCTAGTTTCTAATTTACCAGTATTATCTTCCCACTCGGTAATCATAGCAACAACAGGATATAGCGTATCGCTATCAAATTCAGTTGAATTAGCATTAGCTAACTTAGCTACATTTCTAGCATATTCAACAACCGCTATTTGCATACCTAAACATATCCCAAGATACGGGATTTTATGAGTTCTAGCATACTCAACCGCTTTAATTTTACCTTCAACTCCACGTTTACCAAAACCACCAGGGACTAAGATAGCATCAATATCTTTAAATAACGATAAACTATTGTTTTCTAAATCTTCAGCATCTACATAATGAATTTTAACATCAGTTTTAGTATGAATCCCAGCATGAATTATAGCTTCACTAAGAGACTTATACGACTCGGTAAGTTCTACATATTTACCAACAAAGGCTATATTGACAGTGCGCTCTGGATTGTTTAGGTTTTTAATCAGATTATCCCAAACGCTTAAATTAGCAGGTTTGGCGGTGATTTGTAATTGTTCACAAATGATATCATCAATTTGTTGTTCATGTAACATATGTGGAACTTGATAAATACTTGGCATATTGTAACAAGCAATAACAGCTCTTTCTTCCACATTACAAAATAGTGCCATTTTTTGTTTTTCGGCTTGTGGCAGCTCTCTATCCATACGACAAAGAAGTATATCAGCTTGGATACCAATCTCGCGAAGCTCTTTAACTGAATGTTGTGTTGGTTTGGTTTTTATTTCACCACTACCCGGAAGGTAAGGCACCAGAGTCAAATGAATATAACAGGTATTAGCTCGCCCTTTTTGCTGACGTAATTGACGAATAGCTTCTAAAAACGGTAGCGATTCGATATCACCAACAGTACCACCAACCTCTACCATGGCTACATCATACCCAGCTGCTCCAGCTTCTATCTTAGCCTTGATTTCATCAGTAATATGCGGTATTACCTGTACTGTATTACCTAGATATTCACCCCTACGTTCTTTTTTTATTACCGTCTCGTAGACTTGACCAGTAGTAAAATTGTTTTTCTTATGCATTTTGGTATTGATATAGCGCTCATAATGCCCAAGATCAAGATCGGTCTCAGCTCCATCTTCGGTTACAAAGACCTCACCATGCTGAAATGGACTCATAGTCCCAGGATCCACATTAATATATGGATCTAATTTTAGCATAGTAACAGATATACCACGAGTCTCAAGTATTGCAGCAACAGATGCCGCTGCGATCCCCTTACCTAAAGATGAAACCACACCACCAGTAATAAAGATATATTTTGTCATAACTACGCACGTTCCATATATTCACAGATATTCATTTGAGTTGCAAAGATTTTTGCCATTGTATACGATCTTTCTAATTTTATTTATAGCATTATTATACCGTATTTCACCTATTGAACGCTCATGATTCATTCAAAAACACCCATCTCGTTAGATGAAAAAGCTAATGACCGGTAAGTGGTTTATGGTTATTATATAAAAATTAAAACCTACCAATTTGGTAGGGTAATAAAACTTCTAATAAAGATTGATTACAAGTTACTGCATTTTAGCTCATTGTCGGTATTCTCTGCATCATAAAATTCTGGACTCCTACTAGAAGAATTTTCCACATCGAATGAGGCAAAGTATGAAACATGCTTTTCCAGACAAATTAATTTATTAAAAAACTCGGAATCCATTATAACTGAGTTGAGATTACTATTGGAAAATGCAGAACCTCCAATAGTTTTTACGCTATTTGGGATTGGTGGTTGATGACTAGTGTTTGGCTTGTGTGAAATGATGCACGCGAAAACCCAAAGCAAATAGACTAGCAAAATAACTAACAATAGCAGTTATTAGTAATACAAGAAGTGACAATACCCGAAAATAAGAATCACCATTAAAATCTAATGGTAGAAAATGTTTACAAAGAAATAAACATAAAGCCATAATAACCACAGCTATGACTAGCTTGAATAAAAATACCAACCAGCCATTTTGTGGTACATAAATACCACGCTTAATGAGGAAATAACATAAAAGCCCAGCATTAAGACATGCTCCAAGCCCAATAGATAGAGCAAGTCCCGCATGTTTAAAAGGCCCAATAAAAGCTAGATTCATTAATTGAGTACAAATAAGCACAAAAACTGCAATTTTAACCGGGGTTTTTATATCTTGATTGGCATAAAAACCAGGCCCAAAAACTTTAACCAAGATTATCCCAGTTAAACCAACAGCATAAGCAATCAAAGCCCTATCAGTCATTGTTACATCAAATAAGCCAAATTTACCATGCATAAATAGTGTCATCGTGAGCTCTTTGGCAGTAATTGCCAAACCAACAGTTGCAGGTAATGCCATTAATAAGCATAACCGCACCCCCCAGTCCATGGTTTTTGAAAATTGGAGTGTATTTTTAT
This sequence comes from Neisseriaceae bacterium, assembly GCA_947446595.1. Classification (GTDB taxonomy): domain Bacteria; phylum Pseudomonadota; class Gammaproteobacteria; order Burkholderiales; family UBA11063; genus Aquella. Next base: position 15,960 of record CANFGS010000015.1, read on the forward strand.
TACTCGCGTGTTTTGATAAACTAGGCAACAAAATTGTACCTAAGGCAACCCCCAAAACTCCTGTTGGAAATTCCATCAATCGATCAGCATAATACATCCACGATACACTACCACTAGGTAAGTATGAAGCAAAAATAGTATTTATAACTAAACTAATTTGTGAAATTGACATCGCAAATATGGCTGGCACCATAAGTCTAACCACACGCCAAACTGCACTGTTACGAAAATCAATCCGCGGCATTACTAGCATATCCATTTTCCGTAGGAAAGGTAATTGAAAACTTAATTGAAGTATTCCACCAACAAACACAGCAACAGCAATTGCCATGATAGGTGGATTAAAATAATGTCTTAGTAATAAAGCAAAGATAAGCCATGTTAGATTAAGAATAGTTGGCGTAAATGCTGGTATTGAAAATTTACCCCATGTATTTAGTACCCCACTAACAAGAGATGCTATAGATATAAAAAATATATATGGAAATGTTATTCTAAGTAACATAACCGTTAGGTGAAATTTCTGAGGATCATTAGTAAAACCAGGAGCTGTAATTAAAATCACCGTCCCCGCAAATACTATCCCTAGAATAGTAAAAAAGATTAGTACCAGTGCTAATAATCCAGTAACACTAGCTACAAAATCACGAGTCTCCTCATGAGTTCTTTTATTTTTATATTCTGCGAGAACTGGCACAAATGCCTGAGAGAAGGCCCCTTCAGCAAATATTCGCCTAAGTAAATTTGGTAACTTAAACGCTACCAAAAACGCATCACTAGCAAACCCAGCACCAAAGTAGCGTGCCATAACCATATCACGCATAAATCCAATTATGCGTGATATTAAAGTCATGCCACTTACATTAATAAGCGAACGAAATAAGCTTTTTGATTGTGCCATTACTTCTCGTTTTTATTGCACATATTTGGTATCATTCGACGTAATAACCTGTCTTTAAGAAAATAATGATGAATTATCGCAATTGCTGCATGCCCAAAAGCTAAGAAAATAATAGCATGAGCAAGCCACAAATGAAACTCTTTCATTATATGTGTTACCGCTTTAGGATACTCTCCAATAAGTGTGGGTATTGGAATAATACCAAGAAAACTCAATGGATAACCATGAGCCTCAGTCATCAAAATGCCACCAACAGGAATTACAATCATCAGTATATAAAGTAGTATTTGCCCAACAACAGCAGCAAATTGCTCAGTTTCAGACACTTGTGGTAATTTATGTGGGTATTTACTAGTAAAACGCCAAATTATACGAAGTACTACTAATAGTAGAATCGTAAGTCCTATTTGCTTATGCAAATTATATAGACTATTTGTATCAAGCGTAAGCCCCAAAATATAATTAGTTATTATTAGTAGTGCAATACTCCAATGTAAAAATTTAGCCACTGGATTATAATTATTAACGTGTGCCATGATATTTTTCCTTATCAATATAAATTAAAACTTGCTGGTGATATACGCTATCACCAAATATTTTGGCAATCTTAGCTGCTATTAGTGAACATAAAATTAGCGGTAAAACAAAATGTTCTGTATCTGAAACTATAGACATCACCATAATAACTGCCGTAATAGGAGCTCCGGTAATTGCAGACAAAAAACCTACCATCCCCAGAAGATATAATTGTTGAAGTGGTAAAACTGGTATTAGACGATGAACTAAATCCATAATTCCCAACCCAATTGATAATGCAGTTGAAAAATACCCACCTGGTACCCCACCAGCAACTGAGAAAATTGACCCTAAAGCCTTAGATATCCCAAAATACCAAGGAGTATTTAGCGTAGCGTTTAAAAAATGACTACTATCAATTGCTCCATTACCAAAAGATAATCCACCTGTTAAGACTCCAAGAGCTGCAACTAAAAGTCCAAAGATTCCAGCCGCTAATATTTTATTTTTCTTTTTCCAGATACAAAACTTAGAATTACGTCCCACACTTACAAAAACCATTAACCAAGTATATAAAGCACCACAAATTCCACATATTATGCCAGATGCGATAGAAAAAACCATCATTTTCCATGAGTACTCAAGGCTATTAACACCAATAGCCCCCATATAGGAATAGTTCCCAGATACTAAAACAGTAAAATACCCAGCAATACCAATACCGGAGAGTAAAAATACATTTATCCTATGATTACTTTGCCCAATATATTCTTCAATAGCAAAAACAATCCCACCCAAAGGTGCATTAAATGCTGTAGCTACACCAACTCCAGCACCGATCCTAATTAAAAGTTTGCGTCTATTTTCTGAAATATTTTTCATTGAGGCAAATATTGAAGAGCAAATCTGGATAGTTGGCCCTTCTCGCCCAAGTGATGCTCCAGATAAAATACTCATTATAGTTAAAACCACCTTTCCAAACATAGTTTTTAGGGAATAAGTAGCCTGTAATTCGGGTTTATCAAATACATCTAGTGCATAACCTTGAGATAGTCCACTACCTCCAGCATAGGGGAAATAGCGCGTCAGTAAATACACAATAAGCATAAAAAATAATGGAATATAAACTAATATCCAATAATTAAGATAATGAAATATATATAAGCAAGCGTCACTTGCCTTATTAGTAGCCCCAGAAAATAATGCACTCAAAATTCCAGCAAGTGCACATAGCGCAAAAAACTGAATATTAAATAAAATCGCTTTACTAGTTAAATATCGTCTAAGTCTAATTACCATGACTATAGTTCCGGCTTTTAGTTATAGTATATATAATTTTATCAATTAACTCCTTATTTTCATCTAACATTTTATCAGCAAATTTAATTATCTCCTGCAGATTTCTTTCTCCAGTATTAGTTGGACTCATAGAGTTTTCAGGAATACTATTGATCCTAAAGTAAGAAACCTTATCATTAAAACGTGAGGCATCACGCAAATATTGTTCAAGAAAATCAATATATAACTTACTACTTAGTGCTGGCGCGCTAAATAAATACTGATATATACCATATAGACCAAACCCAAACATACTACGATAGTCATATTTAATTTCCTCAGTGTCTCCATTCCCAATCAAAATCATATTTAATTTTTTATTAGGAAACAAAATCTGCATCTGTAACAAAACTTGTAAAATAGGATTATTAAGAATTACTGCAGGATCAATAAATAAATGATCACGTCCTTTCAAGCGAAATGCTACTGGTGGAAATAACATCGGAGGACTTGACGCACCGTTTATCAAATCCTTGGTTAAGTAATTATCATTTGAATGCCCATGTGGTGGATTCCAGTTTTTAACAATTTGTAGGTTATTTTCATCAATATTATATACTGGAATTAATATATTACCTTTTAGTTCACCAAGAGTTGTATCACCAAAAAACTCTTCCAATACTTTAATCTTATTATCTGGCAAGAATCTTGGAGCAAATAAGCCAAACATAGTTAAAAACTGGTGATACCATGGAGACGAAAACATACGACTTGCATGACTATAGTAATTATTGCGAACTTCAGTTGCGGAGAATTTGTAACCGCCGTTATCATCTCCTACCATAAGACTTGATACTGAAATCGCCCCTGTTGATGAACCTGAGGCAAAATCAAATAATTCGCCAATCTTTTTGCCAGTTTTTTCCTCGATATAGGATAAGACATGAAGTGGAATAAGACCGCGTAGTCCACCACCAGTTAGAATCAAAACATTTATTTCATCAGCATGCTCAAATTGCTCAAGTATTTGGTGATGCGTTTTTAAAGATTTATCACCAACTATAACATCCCGCTCACTAGGTAATAAATATTTACGGGTTAAATAATTTAGATAAATTATAACAGCTACTGAATAAGTTATCCAATATAGAAAAATAGCAATAATTATAAAGTCTGAAATCATTCCATCATGAGTATGCATTTAAACCTACTTCTAAATTGGTTATCTCAATCAGTTAATGGTAGCTAAATTATCCAACGAAACAGCTTGTTTAGCACCATCTACCATACTAACACCTAGCTTTTTTGCAATTCTATCAATTGGATCTTCCTCAGGAGTAAAATCAACAATATTCTGTGATTTATACTCAGTTCGTGCCAAAGAATCAACTGATGCAAAGCCATCAATAAGCCCAAGTTTGATAGCATCTTCCCCTATCCAATAACGCCCAGAGAATAAATCTGGGTCATCATGTAAACGCTTACCACGACCTTGTTTTACTGCATTAGTAAATTGTTCATGAATCTTATCCATCATATCTTGCTGCATAGCATTTTGTTCAGAATTTGCAGGAATAAAAGGATAACCCATAGCTTTATTGCGCCCTGAGATTATCAAACGACTATCAACCCCAATCTTATCCATTAAGCCGTTTAGTCCAAACCCAGTATAAATAACCCCTATAGAACCAACTATACTTGATGGATTAGCATAAATTTTATTCGCTGCACTAGCAATATAGTAACAACCTGAAGCACATACTTCCTCAACTACAACATCAATTGGTTTTTTAGGATACAGTTTACGTAGCCGTAGTATTTCGTTATATACCATATTAGAATATACTGGAGATCCACCAGGTGAGTTAGCCTCAATAATAACTGCTTTAGTTTTATCATCTTCCATTGCATCTTCTAACCCGTCACGTAAATGTTGATAGGTTTTATTTTCGTCACTAATCACCCCAGTTAATTTAACTAGCGCAATTTGTTGACCACTTTTTTTAGGCTCAATATCTTTTTTACCAAAAATTGCCAATAAACCTCCAGCAATTATTATTAGCCAAATAATCCGAAAAAATATTTTCCAACGCCTTGTACGCCTTTGTTCTTTAATAGTCTCTAAAACCATTTTCTCAATTATTGAGTGCTCAAACTTATTCATATCCATAATTTTATTTACCTTTATTTATCATTGCTTCTACTTCAATATCCAATTGCACTTCGTCACTAATACTTGGTACATAAGTTGTAATTTTATAATCACTACGCATTATACTAGTTTTTGCACTAAACCCTGAAGTATTTAATTTAGTGATTGGATCAATACCAACCTTATTAAAAGTTACATTTAGCACGACAGGTTTTGTTACTCCGTGAAGAGTTAGATTACCCTCAACAGTTCTAGTATTCTTATCCATCATTGTAACTTTAGTGCTCACAAAAGTAGCTTTAGGATATTTTTTGACATCAAGGAATGCCGAACCAAGAATATTATAATCAAGTTTTGGAATTCCTGTAACAATTTTTGCTATGTCTATCGTTACTTTTACACTACTATTTTGTGGATTTTGTTCATCATAGTTTAACTGTCCATCTGCATACCATTTACCAGTAACATTAGCAAACCCAAAATGGTTTATCTCCCAGTTAACAGCCGTATGTAGTGGGTCTAAAACATAACTTTCAGTAGCTCCAAAACTAATATTAGCAAAAACCCCAATCAATAATCCTAATAATATTACTTTTAATTTCATCATAAAACCTCACATTCAAAACTATCCAAATCCATATAAATCAAATCAGCTCTATAGCCTTTTTTAATTTTCCCAATAAATTTACTCATTCCAATAACTTGTGCTGGAATGGTCGTTGCCATTGCTAGACTTTCTTCCAAACTCAAGCCACATTCCTCCAAGCAGTTTTGCACACCCTGATTCATAGTAAGACATGCTCCACCTAAAACCCCATCTTGATCAACACATTTACCATTTTTAACATAAAGTCGTTTACCAGCAAAATCAAATTCTGTTATATCAGTACCAGTAGGAGTAACAGCATCAGTAACTAGATAAGCCCTACCCTCTTTTACTTTTTGAAGAAGCCTAATATTAGCGGCATCAACGTGGAGCATATCAACAATAACTCCAACATATATATCAGTATTTAAAATCGCACCAATTACTCCAGGGTTCCTACCTGTTAACCCGCTCATTGCATTAAACATATGGGTTGAAGTTGTAACACCTGCCTTTATTGCAGTTTCAGCCATCTTATAATCAGCATTAGAATGACCAATGGATAAAATAATCCCATTATCAATTAGATACTTAATTTGCTCTAAACTAAATTTCTCAACCGCTATCGTCATTTTTATCAAGAAATATTTTCTATAACTAACTATTTGTTCTAATAACTTATTAGTTGGCTTGATAATGAAATTTTTAGGATGAATTCCGCTTTTTATCTCCGAGATAAATGGCCCTTCTAAATGAATTCCAAGCACTCCATTTGAATTGCCAAATTTATCAAACCACTTTTTTGTAACATTCAATGCATTAATAACATCTTTAAAATCACTAGTAATTAATGTTGGCAGAAATCCCGTGGTTCCAAATTTTAGCCAAGTGTTTCGCATAATTTCTAGAGTATCAGTACTAATTTGCTCATTAAACAATACTCCGCCACATCCATTAAGCTGTAAATCTATAAGTCCTGGAGTAATTACGCCATCTCCTAGATATTTTACAATACCTGAAAAATTTGACTTATCAGTAACATCCTTAACGAAGCCATTCTCAATTACTACAACTTGATCTTCAAGGAGTTTTTTTCCATCAAAAATATATTTGGCTGCAAATGCCTTCATTATAAACCCCTATAATTTTGCAAAAACCTTTTTTGCGGCATCTAGTGTTTGTTCTATTATTTCATTGCTATGAGCTATACACACAAATCCAGCTTCATACATTGAAGGTGCAAAATACACGCCTGCATCTAACATCATATGAAAAAATTTATTAAAATGTTCTTCATTAGCAAGTTTTACTTCTTTCAGGTTTTGAGGTAATTTATCACTAAAATAAAACCCAAACATTCCCCCTACAAAATTCGTACAAAAAGGTATACTATAATCATTTGCAATACCTTGTAACCCAGTAGTTAATTGGCCGCTTATACTATTAATAGCTTCATAAAAGCCGGTTTTTTGGATTAATTCTAACGTTGCTAAGCCACTAGTTACCGCAATTGGATTGCCGGATAAGGTCCCTGCTTGATATACCGAACCATTGGGCGAAAGATAATCCATTATTTCTGCTCTTCCACCAAAAGCCGCCAATGGCATTCCACCACCAACAACCTTACCTATTGCAGTTATATCCGGCTTCAACCCAAGCAACTGCTGAGCTCCACCTAATGCTACTCGAAAACCCGTCATTACTTCATCACAAATAAGAAGAGTTTTATGAGTTTTACATAAACTTTGTATCTGAAACAAAAATTCCGCAATTGGACGCACCAAATTCATATTTCCAGCAAACGGTTCCATTATTATACATGCAATATCATTACCATATTTGTCAAATGTAGCTTGTAGGTCTTCGATACTATTATATTCAAGAACTATTGTATCTTCTACACTACCAAAAGATACTCCGCTACTACTTGGATTACTAAAAGTAGCCAATCCAGAACCTGCTTTAACAAGAAGGTTATCACTATGCCCATGATAACAACCATTAAATTTTATAATATATTTCTTACCAGTATAACCACGTGCTAGACGAATTGCTGACATTGTTGCTTCAGTCCCTGAACTAACCAACCTAACTTTTTCTATATTTGGCATGATACTAACGATGGTTTTAGCTAATTCAACTTCTAACTCGGTTGGCGTTCCATAAGAAAATCCATTTTTTAAGGCAACTGTTACTTTTTCAACCACATGTGGATTAGCATGACCAACAATATTAGCACCCCAAGAGCAAATATAATCGATATATTGTTTATTTTCAATATCATATAAAAAAGCACCTTGAGCTTTTTTGGTAAAAAAAGGTCTGCCGCCAACGCTATTAAATGAACGTACCGGGGAATTTACCCCCCCAGGAATGTATTTCTTTGCTTCATTAAATAAATTATCATTTGTTAGATTCATATTACACCATATATTCTTTAATCATAGCACGTCTATTATATTGGTTAGCCAGAACTCTTCCATAAGCACCGCTAGTTAAAATCGCTACCATATCCCCGCGCCTTAATTCAGAAATTGATAGATTTTTAGCAAAAATGTCAGTTGACTCACATACAGGCCCCACAATATGATATGTTTCATTTATATTTTGGGTAGATAAATTGATAATCAAATGTTTGGCTTCGTATAGTGCAGGTCGCATCAAATCATTCATCCCAGCATCAATGATAGCAAATTTAGTTCCTACAGTATTTTTTATATATAAAACCTTACTTAACATAATACCACATTGAGCTACCAAAGAACGCCCTAATTCAAAATGAATTTTAAGCTGATATGGTATAGTTAGATTTTGTTTAATTATACTAAAATAATCCCCAAAATTGGCTATTGGCTTAGTCATTGGACTCTCATAATCAACGCCTAAGCCGCCACCTAAATCAATATCACTAAATTTCAGGCCTTGTTTATAAAGTATTTGATAATGAAATGAGGCTACATTTGCTAATTTTGCATATACACTCATATCCATAACTTGTGAACCAATATGATAATGTAGTCCAATTAGCTCTATGTTGTTTAATGAATCTAGGCTTGGGATGAAGTCTAATAAATCATCAAACGCAATTCCAAATTTATTATCATAGGTACCGGTACTAATATGCTTATGGGTTTTAGCATCTATATCAGGATTAACTCTTAACATAATCTTAGCATGTTTATTACTCCCACATGCTAAGTCATTAATTACCATTACTTCTTGTAATGACTCACAAATAAAAGCATAAATCCCAACGTCTAGCCCCAATATAATCTCCGAGTCAAGCTTACCAACTCCAGCAAATACTATATCATTGGGATTAAACCCACAGGCGATTGCATGCTCTATTTCACCACCACTAACACAATCTACTCCTAGTCCAGCTTGTTTTATTTGTGCTAAGACTTGTGCATTGTCATTTGCCTTTAGGGCATAGTGGATAGATGAGTGTATATCAAAATAATGGTGGAATTCTTTGGTAGCAATATCTAGATTATCGCGAAGAAGCTCTGTATCATAGATATAACAAGGTGTTTGATAGCCAAGACTATTTAAAAATTCCTTATCAAATACTTTGTAGGACACACCTTACTCCATCTGTAAATTATTACTATTTCAAGCATGCCTGAATTTTACTACAAATGAAGATAAATTGTATGCTAATAATAAAAATGCGATAGTAAACCACATAAAATCATCACTCCCCCATAAAGATGTCACCCTATTTTTATGGGGTGGCGATAACTACCTTATTGTCTTATAGTATCGACCGCCACTAAAAGCAAAATTAACTATTGCCCTAATAGTGGTAGTGATATATGAACATCTCCAAGCGTTTAAGATAACTCTTAAGATAAATTACCATATGCACTTAACTTGTAAAAATAATATTTATAATATGGATTATGAAAAAATGAAGTTTAATTATATAAAAAAATTAATAACGATTGGAACTGCGGCGGCAATATTCCTCGCTGGGTGTAACTCTGGTAGTACTGGAAGTGCCAACACCAAAAATACAAATCTTGCTAATGCTAAAATTGCTAGCATGAATGACTCTACTGATACTGGCACTTTCCAGAATACTGATAGTAGATCGAGTCTTACACAAAACGAAGAAAATATTCAGTTAGGTTTAATGGGGCATTATTTTGCAAAAGACAATTTTGAAGATCAATTATTCCAAATTCATCACAAGTCTAATCAATTTGGGATTAGTAAAAACATGTATACATTACTAAAAGATATTCATGCAGATGATCAAACTCAGGAACGGCGTGATGTTACTGTAAAATCAATCTATTGGAATGGTTATATCAAATTTGATACTGACATAACCACCCAATTAGTATTTGGTATCGATGGTACAGCTAAGCCGTTACGCTATGTGCAAATATACATTGATAATATATTATTAATAAATAACAGGCCATTTAAATTTATAGCTGGGAGATATTATAAACTTAAAATTGCAATTCCTGAGAGCGGTGACCTAGCTATACTTACAAAAGCAAACCCAAAATTGGTATACGGCAATAATCACAATGAATATAAAATAGTGCCTGATAAAAATCTATTTGGACCAAACTCAAAATTTGCGATGACCAAAGGCATTCAGGGTTATGCTGATGACAGTGATAAGAAAGATGATGTGATTAAAAGCAATGCTTTAAGTGGATTCGTAGTAGTTCCAGAAGATGGACATATAGTATATAAAGGATGGATGCCAGCTTATTATGCTAAAAGATACCAAAAATTGTACTCTAATGTTGATAAAGGTGACACAACCCTTGGTTCTGCATCACCATGGAAAGATCAACAGAAAATTGATTCTTTATCAAACACTGATGATTTAGGAATTAGTTATGATGCCTTGAACCCTGTAGTAGCAGCATATCCTATCATAAGCCCTCTTATTGATTCAATTCAAGTTGCAAAAAATCAATCTATCGCCAAAGGCAAGAGTAATAGTTCTACAACTGGAACAGAACAAAGAGTAACTAATAGTAAAGTTCACGAAGTTACTAATGGTAACTCTATTAATGTTGGTGCCAACTTAGGTGGTTCATCCAAAGAAGGAGCTAATGCTGGACTCAATTTTAGTTATAGCCACAACTGGGGAACCAACGATACGACAACCACTGGATCTGATCTGAGTAACTCTCTTAGTCTAATGGCAGAAAGTAACACCAGTACTACTATAAACACTAATGATTATGCAAATATTCAACTCTCAATGTTTTACAAAAATGTTGGAACCGCAGCAATTAGTGGTTTTCAGCCATCATTTGATATTGCAGTATTGAAAGACAATAAATTAATTCCAGCTATGCAGTCAATATTCAAAAATGAGAACAGAGTAACTGCTTATATTGCACCTTGGGCAGTTTACCCTAATAATAATGTTGCACAAACTTACACTGCAGGGGATGATTTTAATGGTACTAAGATTGGATTAACCCAGGATAATTTTAATCTTCTTAGCAGTTTTCCAATAGTGGTTGGCACTCCTGCATTATTTACTACTGGTGATAAAATTGACTGGAATGACACGGTAGGAAAAATCAAAAAGCAAACAGCATTATTTATACTTCGCACACCTAAAGCTGATATTGAACGTAGAGTTTTTGGACTTGATCCACAAAAAGCTGAACTTCAACGAATATCATACCCAGAATTAACCCTTCGTGATGCATTTTATGTGGCATTTCAATTGATACCAGCAAACATGAAAGACAAATCTTGGAAATATGATTCTGAATTTAATGTCAGCAATTACAGCGGAACATATTCTTTTGAAAGCCTACAGGTACTAAGTGACGAAAACACTTATAGTAATATGGAAAAACAGAAAAATTCTTTAAAAGAAATAGAAAGCGACATTATTGATACATATAAGATTCGCGCAACAATGCAATTTATTTTATCCCCTACTGGGTGGGTAACTAATGAAGTCACTCAAGCTAAATCATATGCAACTTTACAACATGGTTTCTACCGTAATGAAGCTGCAGAGATTGAAGGAAATGGATATTTATTTAATGCTGATGGTGAACTAGTGACAAACCCTGGACTAAATGAGCTACAAAAAGATTACCAATCTACTAAAAATACTTATTATGTAGAAGATAATACTTATACATTAGCTATGGGTTTAAAAACCATTGGAAATGATTTTTATTTATTTGGTAGTGATTATGCTATGCTTTATGATTATTTATATCACAATAATGATATTATATACTATTTTGGTACTGATGGTAAAGCGCTTAAAAGTACTGACATGACTATAAATGGTGAAGAATACCATTTTGATGATAACGGTAAAGGAACACTAAAGCCAAAACTAATACCACGCGGAAATATAACCTTAGTTACAAATAGCAATGACAATACAGGTTATACATTAATTATTAGACCGTCAGATAAACCCTTTGCTCTACCATATTTAACGCTTTCACGTGAACAGCCAAGTAAAAAAATTCCTGATGGCACAACTAATATCAGAATTATATTGTTGGCAAACTCTCAAATTAATATAGGTTTACCTCCTGGAGCACATCCAATCCCAACTGGATTTGAACAACGATTGAATGTTACGATTCCCGACTCTGAATCGAAAAACATATGCGTCTATTCAAATGGAGATCTCAAATTTGTAGATGGTGGATGCTAATATTTAGTGTAATTTTATATTAAAGATAATGTGTCTACGGCATATCTTTCTATAGGGTGTGGTGGGTTAATAAAATTAAGCCACACCATTTTCTTGAATAACTCAAATTTTTTAAAAGGTAAACAATGAAACGATCTTTAATTGCAATTTTAATTGCAAGTATTATATTAAATGGCTGTGTGGGAGATAATGCTTCTACCAGCAAAATTGGCAATAACTCAAACAATGCTAAATTAGCATCTACTAAAACTGCATTCATAAAAGCGTCAGGTGAACATCCTATCGAAAAACCTGATTATGATAAAAGAAAAGAAGAATACGATAAAATCAAAGATAAAATCGTAGTTGATCACGATACAGATAAACCAGCACCAGATAAATTTAATAATGGAAATCCTATTCATGAACTATTGGCACGATTACCTACTGAGCTTACGCAAAACTTCAATAATAACGATGGAAAAATCAGACTCATCAATAGTAGTGATAATTGGCAAACTACTTTAATAGAAAGAGGAATAAACTCTAAAACTACAATAATTAATAAGTTCGGTGAAGAAACTCATCTTAGTGATGCTATCGTATATTTTGATCCAAATGCAACAACACCTACTATTTATGTAAATAATAATGTTAATTATAATGCAAATGCTGATTCCCGTAAAGAGCTAGATTATGGATTAATTCGTGGCCTAGTTAAAAGCCAAAATATCCGTTTTGATAACGACTTTGTTCGGGCAGTTAGTAGTTTTAGCACAGTTGAAGGTATTGAGTATTATCGATACCCAGAATTACAATATATCAGTAAACTTGATGATAAAGATATCTCAACTGAAGAAAACCAAGAAAAAATGGCAACTTTATTTGCTAGTATTATGTCTGACTCTTTAGAATATGGAGATGATTATAACAACGCTTGGCCACAAATGGCTAATTACCTCAAAGAGTTTGAGAAAAAAACACCTGATACAAGCACACAAGATTATATTAAGAACAATCTAAAGTATAATGATACACATAAACCTATGATAAAAATACTAGATCTAATTCCATATCAATTATTGAAAATGATTTTTTCCGATATAAAATTAGAAATCATTGAGAACGATGAATGGGATACCAAATTTGCTGAAGATGGCGCAATAGATCCTGATGATCCATTTAATACTCAATCAATAGTACCAGACGAAGTAAAAGATGCGATTGTTTATCAACGAAGGGAAAATGATAATATAAACAACAGAACCTTTACAAAAATCTATATTCGTCACTATAACGATGCTGAATATTATAATTCCATCGATAACAAAGTAAAACTATTAAACGCTATATCTAGTAATTTATTAGATTTAAATAAGTTTAAAATTGAGCCTAGATTTTTAAATTTATTAAAATCAGATAATGCTAATAAATTATTTGAAGACAAACCAGCTTTAAAAGAGAAACTCTTTGAAGTCTTTAATGAGAATATCTCTAAAGATAAGGATCTAATAACATTATTTAGCAAGATTATGACTGATTATACAATTAATAAAACGGATTTCAAAAATAATTGGCCAGAAATGACCAGTTATTTGGATGAAGCCATTGAATATATAAGTGATGCTCAGTTTTACTCCTATGAAATAGAAACCTTTTTCAATGAAAAAAATGAAAAAATACAAAACCCTGTTACTATAATAAATTCAACCAGTAAGAATACTAAACTTCTTAAAAATGTGATAGTTGGCGAGCCAACTAAAGATAATTATGACGATATTAAAGATAAGGAAATTGAGACTCCTAGTATTTTACTAAGTCGTAATTACAAAGAACCGGTTTATATATTATCTCATTATGATGATTATACTGAAAAATTTACTGTTGTTGAAAAGTATTCTGATGACGGCAAGAAAACACCTATTATTATGAAATCATATGACCCTAAAGAGTATATTAAACTTATAGTAGATGACATCAAAATTAAAAAGGAACAAGGAGTTAATTTTGATAGTATCGTTCTCATTTCATGTTTATCTGCAAATAATTACAAAGAAGACAAAAGAATATTGGATGGGAAAAATCCTATGGAAAGTCTAAATAAGGCTATAAAACAGGAGCTTGGAGATAACATCCCTGTCTTTGCTCCAGATAAAATTATATATACATCTTATTCTAAAGGAGGCAGCCTTATAACCTTAAAATTTAATCGAAATACTGAACGAGAAAATAATAACATGGGTAGATTAAAGTCAACTCTAAATATGTAAGCATAGCACTAAGATGCAGAGAGAGTTTGGAATCCATGCCCTAAATTACTTCAAGGGCATGGATCCCAATCTTCGTTGGGACGACGAGCAAAAAAGCACATCAAAATTGCGACTTGGTGCATACGACAAAGTTTGCCGCGATTCTAATATCGAATACCATTACTGATACAGGTATCATCTTGTCCTTCTCAAACAAAACAAAGCTACTTCAAATTGAATTTGGAGCCATACACTTAATAATTCTAAAACTGCTAAAAAATATAGCAAATTTACCTCAAGTTGTGGTAAAGTTGTTAATAAAAAACATCGTTGGAGAGATAATGCCAGAAATATCAAGATTTTTAGGGATAGTAATTAAAATGTATTGGGCGGAGCACAACCCACCACATTTCCATGCTGAATATAATGAGTTCAGCGTAGAAATTGAAATTGAAACTTTGACTGTAAAAAAAGGTAAATTACCAGCACGTATACTTGGTTTAGTTATAGAATGGGCGGAACTACATCAAAAGGAATTATTAGAAAATTGGAATACCTTACAGACAACCCGTGAATACCATAGAATTAGTCCATTAATTTAGGAGCAGAAGATGATTGATATTGCTAAAGCTACACCGTTAGGAAATAAAAAACTTCTTATTAAATTTGATGAATATCCTGATGAGTGCGTTGTTGACATGAGTGAATTTTTAAAGTCTTGGAATGATTTTAATTTAGTTAAGGAACTAGAAAATGAAGATAATTTTCAAAATTTCAAAGTCGATCATGGTGCAATATTATGGGCAAATGGTTTTGATATTGCCCCAGAATACATATTCTTTCTAGCAAATAAATCAAAAAACGAGTATCAATTGTTATTTAAAGAATGGGGATATTTGAAATAGTTAAAACTAGAAACAATGAAAGTTTTAGTTTATTAAATATACTGCTTTGATTTATTATTTAATTTGTAATGAATAATATTATATGGGCCAGAAATATAATCTAAAATTGGTAATCCATCAAAATCATTTTTTATGCCTACCGCAGAATATGAATATATAATAAATAATGCCTACTGATAATAGAAAAGCAGATAATCTCCCACCCGTCATTCCAAACAAAAACAAGATGCTGCTTCAAAAAGAGTTTGGAATCCATGCACTAAATTAGAGCAAGGGCATGGATCCCAGCCTGCTGCTTCGACGACGAGGAAAAAGTACATGAGGATTGCCAAAACGAAGCAACGCGAAGTTTCTGCGAAATCATCGCAGTAAGTCTTCACAATCTGACGAAGCTACTCAATCCGTACAACGACGTTTGCCGCGATAGAGGGCGTCAGTAATTATTGGCAGGATTCGCAGTCGGGATTATCTATCGAACAAAACTTCGCATCTGTTGCCGGTGTATTGTCAACTACTCCACCACCACCAAATTGACCACCTGTTGCAATACCATCTGCTGATACTGCATTTAGTTCACCACCACGTCCAGTTGATTTCTCTGCTGAAGTAGCTCCTAGCGTTCTTAGATAATAGGTTGTCTTAAGTCCTTTTGTCCAGGCGAATTTGTATATTTCATCAATCTTACGCCCTGATGGAGATGCTAGATAAATGTTGAGCGATTGAGCTTGATCAATCCATTTTTGACGACGACTACCAGCTTCAATTAGCCATGAGGCATCAACTTCAAAAGCTGTAGCATAGATTGATTTCATTGCTTCTGGGATACGATCAATCCTATTCAGGCTACCATCAAAGTATTTGATATCAGCAAGCATTGCTTCATCCCAAAGATTATTTTTCTTAAGATCTTCAACAAGAAACTCATTGATTACAGTAAATTCACCTGATAAATTTGATTTAACAAATATATTTTGATAAGTAGGCTCGATACATGCTGATACACCAATGATATTTGATATTGTAGCAGTTGGGGCTATCGCCAAACAGTTAGAGTTTCTCATACCATCTCTAAGAATTTTAGCTCTTAAACCGTCCCAATCAAGAGTTGTATCTAGATTAACTTGAAGATATTGTTGCCCACGTTCTTCACCTAATAATTTTAGTGAGTCAAGTGGTAGAATACCTTGAGACCATAAGCTACCATTGTAACTAGAATACTTACCACGCTCGATTGCTAGATCGCTTGAAGCTAGATATGCATAGTATGCAATTGCTTCCATAGATTTATCAGCAAATTCTATCGCTTCTTTTGAAGCATAAGGAATCCTTAACATATGTAGGCAATCTTGAAATCCCATAAAACCAAGACCAACAGGACGATGAGCTAGATTTGAGTTACGCGCTTTTTCTACTGGATAGAAATTAATATCAATAACATTGTCAAGCATACGCATAGCAGTAATTACAGTATGCTTAAGTTTCTCTTGATTGATTCTACCATTTTCCATATGATTAACCAGATTTACTGATCCTAGATTACATACTGCAATTTCATGTTCATTGGTATTTAGCGTAATCTCAGTACATAAATTTGAGCTATGTACCACGCCAGTGTGTTTCTGAGGAGATCTGATATTACATGGGTCTTTGAATGTAATCCATGGATGCCCAGTTTCAAATAGCATAGTTAGCATTTTTCTCCAAAGTTGCAAAGCTGGGATACGTTTAAATACTTTTATATCTCCCTTATCAGCCATTGCTTCATACTGTGTATACGCTTCTTCAAATGCTTTTCCATACTTATCATGTAGATCAGGCACTTCATTAGGTGAGAATAATGTCCAATCAGCTTGTTCGTGAACACGCTTCATAAATAAATCAGGAATCCAGTTGGCAGAATTCATATCATGACAACGACGTCTATCATCTCCAGTATTTTTACGTAATTCTAAGAATTCTTCAATATCAGCATGCCATGTTTCTAGATAAGCACATACTGCACCCTTTCTTTTCCCACCTTGGTTCACAGCAACCGCAGTATCATTAACCACTTTTAGAAATGGAATCACCCCTTGAGATTTACCATTAGTACCTTTAATTGTAGCACCCATGGCACGTACTTGAGACCAGTCATTACCTAAGCCACCAGCAAATTTTGACAATAGTGCATTTTCTTTCAAAGCATCATAAATGCCAGCCAAATCATCACTAACGGTAGTTAGGTAGCAACTTGATAACTGCGAATGAAGAGTCCCAGCGTTAAATAGTGTAGGGGTTGAGGACATAAAATCAAAGCTAGATAATAAATTATAAAAATCAATCGCTCTATCTTCTTTATTCGCTTCTTTAAGAGCCAATCCCATAGCTACCCGCATAAAAAACACTTGGGTCATTTCTATACGTTTACCGCTGATGTGTAAAAAATACCTATCGTACAGTGTTTGTAAGCCTAAATACTTAAACTGATTATCACGTTTAGCATTAAGTGCGTTAGCTAGTTTGGTTAAGTCATACGATGCTAATTTAGGATCTAGTAGTTCAGCATCAATACCAATTTTTATGTATTTAGGAAAGTATTCACGATACGCTTTATTCATATCAGCAGCATCAACTTCTTTACCAAACACTTCTTCGGCAATTACATGCGCTAATAGTCTTGCCGTTACAAAATTATAAGCTGGTTCACGTTCGATTAACTGACGTGAAGCTAATATAATTGATTTATATAATTCATCTTCACTAACGCCATCATAGACATTCTTAAGAGCTTCATCCAAAATAATTTTAGATGTAACATTTTGTAAACTACTACATGCAGCATCTACCACACCAAGTAAGTGTTTAGGGTCAAGTGGCTTTCTACTTCCATCAGGATATACTACATTTATAACATGTTTTGGTAGATTAACACCTTCTAATAACCGCTCTTGATTGCGTGCTTCACGATACAGTACATAGCTTCTAGCTACCTCATACTGCCCATTTCTCATAAGAGCTAGCTCAACTTGATCCTGAATCTCTTCAATATGAATCGAACCACCAGCAGGACGTCTATTTTGTAAAGTTTGAATAACTAATACTGTTAGGTTATGTATTTGATCACGTACGCTATTACTTGATAATGTCTCATGCCCATGAACTGCAATGTATGCTTTTGTAATTGCAACGGTAATCTTGCTAGGATCAAACCTAACCACACTACCAGTACGTCTAACTACTTGATATCCCGAAAATTCGCCAACTGGCGTTAAAGATTGTCCAAATTCTGCTGCTAATGCGCTAACTGTACCAGATAAATTTTCCATTTATTTCTACCTTATCTAAACATTATGTGTAAAGGTCACAAACCACTATAAGCTGTGTTTTTTATACTAACAATTCACTATATATAGTATTTCACTTCCATCATTATACAACAATATTTGGAAATAACATACACAAAAAAATTAAATTAAAACTTGACTTTTAGGCTACAATTGGTACTTGTAGGTTTTCGTAGAATAACCATAAAAAATATTATTCATGCTCCAAAATAATAATCGCATAAAAAATAATATTTATCCAAAGTTTTATTAAAGAATTGAGAAATAGTGGCTATCCAATGGTTCCCTGGACATATGGTTCGTGCAATATCCGATATCAAAGATTTGATTTCTGACATTGATATAGTGATTGAAGTACTTGATGCAAGGGCACCTTTTTCTAGTTGCAACCCGCTACTTCAAGATATTATAAAATATAAAAAAATAATCCGCTTACTTAATAAAAGCGATTTAGCTGATGATACTCTAACCCGCGAATGGATAGAATACTTTAGTAATTCAAAGCAAACCGTTGCTATTACCGGCGACATGAGTAGCACCAAACAGCGAAGCCAAATTATCAAACTGTGTAAAAGCTTAGCTCCACATCGAAACAGTTTTGAAAAGCCTCTACGCGTAATGATTAGTGGAATCCCCAATGTAGGTAAATCAACGCTAATTAACCAACTAATTGGTAAAAAATCTGCCAAAACTGGTGATATACCTGCAGTTACCAAAGCTAATCAATGCCTAACTATAGCTGATGATTTTCTAATCTACGACACCCCAGGACTTACTTGGCAAAAAATCCATTATCCACAAATTGGTTATCATTTAGCAATTTGTAATAGTATAGGTAGAAACGCTCTTGATGAAGATCTGGTAGCACTATATCTGATAAACTATCTAAAAATACAGCACCCCTTATTCTTACAAACTAGATATAAACTCTCTGTGGAACAAATTTCACTAGCAGATGACGTTATTCTTGATACCATAGGTAGTAAGCGTGGTTGCATAATGGCTGGTGGCATTATAAACCGTCAAAGAGCTGCAGAAATAATAATTCAAGACTTCAGAGATGGTCGCATGGGTAAAATAAGCTTAGAAACCCCAAAAATGTGGGAAGAATGGATTAGTGAAGCCGCAGCGGAAGCAGAAACTTTTGAATCAGAATA
The DNA here is from genome assembly GCA_947446595.1 of Neisseriaceae bacterium. GTDB lineage: Bacteria > Pseudomonadota > Gammaproteobacteria > Burkholderiales > UBA11063 > Aquella. The sequence continues at coordinate 35,682 of CANFGS010000015.1, forward strand.
GGTAGCAACGCACCCACACAAACCTGATGCGATATGTTAAAATAGCGAGTCTATAAATAATTTACACTACTAAAAAAGGAATTTAATTATGGCAATAAAAATTGCAATTAATGGTTATGGCCGAATCGGCCGTTGTGTATTACGTGCTTTGTTTGAGTCTAAGCGCACTCAAGATATCGAATTAGTAGCTATAAACAACCTAGGTGGTAATATTCCAATTAATGCACATATCACTCAGCATGACTCGGTACACGGTTATTTTAGTGCTAAAGTAGAATACGATAACGAACACCTGATAGTCGATGGGCATAAAATCAAATTCCTAGAACAACGTGATCCAAAATTACTCCCATGGAAAGAGCTTGGAGTAGATGTTGTTCTTGAATGTTCAGGTGTATTTACTTCTAAAGAAAAAGCTAGTGGCCATTTGATTGCTGGAGCAAAAAAAGTTATTATTTCAGCACCTGGTGGAGACGATGTTGATGCAACCGTAGTATACGGTGTAAATCACGATATCTTAACTAAAGATATGACTGTAATCTCCAATGCTTCTTGTACTACTAATTGCCTAGCACCTGTTGCACAAGTCCTTAACGAACTAGTTGGAATTGAAAGTGGCTTAATGACTACTATTCACTCTTTCACTAGTGATCAGGTATTACTAGATAACTACCATAGTGATATGCATAGAGCAAGAGCTGCAACTATGTCAATGATTCCAACTAAGACTGGAGCTGCAAAAGCTGTAGGTCTTGTATTACCAGAACTAAAAGGCAAGCTTGATGGTCTAGCTGTTAGAGTTCCAACACCCAATGTATCATTAGTTGACTTGGTGTTTAGTGCCAAACGCGATACTACGGTTGAAGAAATTAATAAAGCAATTGTGGAAGCTGCAAATGGTCGTCTAAAAGGTGTTTTGCAAGTAAATAATTTACCTTTAGTGTCTATTGATTTTAATCATAACTCGCATTCCTCTATTTTTGATGCAACCCAAACACGGGTATCAGGTAGACTTGTAAAAGTATTTAGTTGGTATGATAACGAATGGGGTTTCTCTAACCGTATGCTTGATAATGTAATAGCTTTAACTAACGCCAAATAAAGGATTTTAAATATGTACACACCACTACCAAATATGGTTAAGAAAACAAAAATTATTGCAACTATGGGGCCAGCCTCATCCGACCCTAAGGTTATTGAAGAACTCATTAATAGTGGTGTTGATTTATTTCGAATCAATTTCTCACACGGTAAGAAAGAGTCTCATCAGGAAAATATCGCCAATATCCGTAAAATAGCTGATGAACTTAATAAGCCAGTTGCAATTCTAGGTGATTTACAAGGCCCTAAAATTCGTGTTGCTAAATTTGCTGATGGCAAAGTAACTCTTAAACTAAACCAAAAATTAATTCTTGATTGTAGCTATACTGAACTTGGTAATGACCAAATAGTTGGGGTTGATTATGCTGATCTCGCTAAAGATGTATTTAAAGACGATACTCTACTTCTTGATGATGGAAAAATTGCGTTTAAAGTTGAAAAAGTAGTTGGCGAACAAGTTCATTGTATCGTAATCCAAGCTGGAGTATTAAGTAATAACAAAGGTATTAATAAACTAGGTGGTGGACTAACCGCTCCAGCTCTAACTACCAAAGATTTTGCTGATATTCAGTTTGCAGCTGAAGCAAAACTTGATTACCTAGCAGTATCATTTGTTCGTGATGCAACAGACCTTATCCTAACTCGCACACTACTAGCTACCCATAGTGGCAACTGTGCTATTATTGCTAAAATTGAAAGGGTTGAAGCAATAACCAATCTTGACAATATTGTAAAAGAGTCTGATGGGATAATGGTTGCTCGTGGAGATTTAGCCGTTGAAGTTGGGGATGCCCAAGTACCAGCGTTACAAAAAAGAATGATTAAATCTGCCCAGAAATATCATAAATTAAGTATAGTTGCAACTCAAATGCTAGAATCAATGATTACTAGCCCTGTAGCAACTAGAGCTGAAATATCTGATATTGCTAATGCTGTACTAGATGGAACTGATGCGGTAATGTTATCCGCTGAGACAGCAAGCGGTGCCTACCCAGTTAATGCAGTATCAACCATGGCTCGCACCTGTATAGAAGCAGAAAAAAATCGTGATACTAATATAGAACTAAACTTTAGCGGTCAAAAGTTTGAGTACATAGACCAAGCGATTGCTATGTCGGCATTATTTAGTAGCTATCATCTCCAAGCTCGTGCTATTGTATCTCTTACTACATCAGGAGTGACAGCACTATGGTTATCTCGTGTAAATAGTGGGATCCCAGTATATGCAATTACTGACTCCAAAAAAGCCGCACAATTAATGGCATTATATCGCGATGTGCACCCTATATACGTATCTGGAAAGACCAAAAGTCTTGAAGAAATGATTGATTATGCTAGAGATAATCTTATTAAATCTGGGTTAATAAAAACTGGAGATACTGTACTACTTACTACAGGTAATCATATTCATCAAGTCGGTGGTACCAACACTATGAAAATCGTCAAGTGGTAATATGGCAATAGATACAGTATCTTGTTTAAAAAGTTTTGTTGCAGTTGCCGAATGTGAAAGTTTTACACAAGCGGCACGTAAATTATATTTGTCGACTTCCGTTGTCACCAAACAAATTCAAAACTTAGAATCTGAATTAGGTGTTGTATTATTTACTAGAACCACGCGTCAACTATGCCTTACACCAGCCGGAGATGTATATCTAAAAGAAGCCATAAATATACTTGATAAAATTAAAAATGCGTACAATATTGTTCATAATATTTCCGCTGAACCTCAAGGGGATATTAAAATAGCCATCCCTGGTTTTGCTCAAGTTGGTAAGGTTTTATCCTTAATTGCAAGATTTTTACAAAAATACCCAAAAGTTAATTTAATTATTACCAACGATCAATCTCCGTTTCAGCTATACGATAAAGCTATGGATATAGTAATTAGTGAAACTAAAATAAACACTCATCAACTGGTGCGCCATCGACTACTGCAAATTAAAAAAAGTGTTTTTGCTGCCCCAGAATATTTAAAACAGCACGGCATACCTAAAACTACTGAAGATTTAAGAAAGCATAACTGCTTAATTAATCAGGTAGTTACACCGACGCATGAATGGTTATTTGCCAATGATACCAAAGTAAAAGTAAGCGGCAACTATACTTTACTTGCCGGTGTTTCTTTAGTACCTGCAGCAGTGCTGGGTATAGGGCTAATTTGGACACCAAATTTTTTAGTCGAAAAAGAAATTGAAAATGGTGAGCTACAATCAGTAGATATTGAACCAGGTCCATCATTAATACCAATTTATTTATACCATTTACCAGTTACCTATACTGGATTAATTAAGTTATTTATTGATTGGGTCAAAAAAGAAACCACCGAACATTTTGCAAATGAACTATAAAGATAATGAAAGAAAAAAATGATTGATAATAATAGTATGCAATCACAATCAAAACTAATTAAAAACATACCATACATAGCCTCTCTTCTAACTCTGATATTACATTTATTAGGGAATCCACATTATGGATTTTTTCGTGATGAATTATATTTTATTATGTGTGGTTTTCACCCAGATTGGGGATATGCAGATCAGCCACCATTAGTGCCTTTTTTGGCTGCTGGATCACAACCATTTGGGCATTCATTATTTTTATTGCGGGCTATTCCAGCTTTATTTGCCTCAGCTTCAGTTTATGTTACATGCCTTCTTGTAATTGAGCTAGGTGGTAATACTTTCGCCCTAATTTTAGCTTCAATTGTAGTATCTTTATGCCCGACTCTAGTTAATTTTGGTTCGAAGCTTTCTACAGATACGGTTGGTTTAGTTTTTTGGCCTTTAATTACTTTATTAATACTTAAAATTATACACGGGGCTAACCCTAGAATATAGATTATAATTGGCATTTTGTTTGGTTTGACATTTTTAGCTATATTACAAGCCAATTAATCATGACTGGCGAGTGTCTGTCATTTGTATGGATTGTTGGATTAGTGTTTTTATTTTAGTAGTATTACACAATGTAGCAATTACTTGTGGAGGTAATGGTAATGTAGCATTTAAATTACCCGTTATAGGCTCAGGTATTCAAAATAATATTTTAAGCTGCTATACATTATTTCAACAATCATTCTTTATGGGATTGTTTTTTTAATCTCAGCTTTTTTTGTTATACCATCATATAACAAAAAAGGTGCTCGAGTTTTTGTAGTTGACAAACTTAAACGCCTTGGAATACCAATATTAATCAATGTATTTATTATTGATATTTTCTATCATCAAGTTTTAGAATATTTTTTTGATAGAAAAGATACTTTTATTAATTATCTTGATGGTAGTATTATTTGGAATATTGATAATCTTAAAAAATTTAATATTGATTTGGGTGTTACCTGGTTTACCTATACCCTTTTAATATTTTGTATTCTATTTGTACTTTATAAGAAAAAGCCACATTCTACTAACACTCAAAGCTTCCCATCATTTAAAAAAATATTACTATTTGCATTAATTATGGTTCCATTGAATTTATTTCTTACTATCTTATTTCAAAAGACTTCAACTTGGAATTTTTTAGGCTTTCAGCAACTTGGATTTTATCCAACTTATATTGCATGTTTTATTATTGGTATTAAGGCACAGCAAAATAAATGGTTTGATTCAATCAATCTCAATAATACAACGCCTTGGTTTTTAATTGCATCAATTATTACTGTTTTAGAGTTTGTTATTTTGATATTTAACCCATTAGACTTTATTTGGGTACATACATATGGTTCATTTGTATATGCATCTTTTATGACGTTCCAAACCATAGGTTTTAACATGTTTCTGATATACTATTTTAAAAAGTTTTTTAATAAAACCAATCAATTTGTTGAAGAGCTATCCAAGTGTGCTTATACCGTATTTATTTTCCATAATTTGGTACTTTGGCTTTATGCAAATTTGTTTAAATTAGTTATGACTTCATCGCCATTACTAAATTTTGTATTGCTTGGTTCTACATCTGTAGTATCTAGCTTTGTGCTTGCATACTTTATTAGAAGACTGCCGCTTCTAAATAAGATATTATGATTTTGATAATGCGTGAGCACCATCGTTTTTATCAAGTTTTAAGCTGTTAAAAAATCCAATTAATGCAATAATGGCTAGAGTATAAAAAGTCAGATGAAATACTGTAGCCTGAGCGCCAAACATCGATAATTTAAATATTTGTGCGAATGTTGTTAAACAAAACGCGGTTACCCCGATCCCAAAACTTGAAGAAAACTGCCTAAAGGTCAGATCTATTGCTGTGGCTTTTGCACTATTTTCTTTGGCTATATCTACATAATTAAGCGCTCCAAGAGTCGAACCAATAATAGTAGTTGCTATCCCAAGGAAGAACTCAACTGGTATAATATAGTAAATTGAAGTAGATATATCAATAAAACTAAGTAAGAAAATACATATAGCAATAAAGCTCAACCAAATACGAAGTGATGTCCTAAACCCTGTCAATCTAATAATACGAGATGCAAATGATCTCCCGCTAATATAACCAATTGCAATCGGTAAAACCATCATCCCTGATTTTAATGGGCTATAATGGAAGCACTCTTGATACATAAGTGGCAATAAGAATCCAATACTTGCATTGATTGAATAAGCACTTGCGTTTACAATACACCCCACCCGAAAGGTTCTTACCCTAAACAATGAAAAATCAAAAACTGGATCTACTTTTCTTAAACAATATATTATTAGAAATAAAAATAAAATAACACCTAGTACGCCACACATCCATGAGGCTCCCGCACTTAAGATTTCATAATGGTTTAACGTTTCAATAAATATTGTAACCAGACATAAAGCTGCTACAGCAATTATAAAACCAAATAAATCAAATTTCTCAATCTTATTAGATATATGTTGTTCAATAAATTTATAAACACCATAAAGTGCAAAAATCCCAACTGGTATATTGATATAAAACACCCAATGCCAACTAAGATAAGTAGTTAAAACCCCACCCACAACAGGCCCCAATACAAAACCAAGCATTGCTGGCGTAAATATAATACCCTGAACCCTCAGTAGTTCTTTGGGTGGGAATAACCTAACAATAATTATTCTCGATACGGGGTTCATAAATGCACCCCCGATACCCTGCATAAATCTAAACAATGTTAGTTGCATCATGTTTTGTGAAATAGCACATAAGATAGATGCAATCAAAAATAGTGCTACAGACAACATAAACATACGTTTAGTGCCAAATCTATCTGCACACCAGCCAGATATAGGAATAAATATAGCCAAGCTTAGGTAATAACTCGCTACGGCAAATTTTAGCACTACAGGGCTAATAACGAAATCCGTTGCAATACTAGGTATTGCAGTATTTAGGATTGTAGCATCTAAAAACTCCATAAACATAATACTTGCTACAATAATTGGGATAATAAGTTGTTTGTTTTTCAAAAAAAGCCTCTTAGATTAATTTGTAACGTTTGATAACTAATTCAGCAAATAGACTATTTGCCCAAGCAAACCAAGGCCTAGAATAATTTGATTGGTTATCTTTATCAATAGCTTCATGTATAAAATAACTACCGTCATGGGAGTTTAGTAACATATCTAGACAATCATCAATTTCAAGATTCGTTTGGGCTGTGAGACCTTGCATAATTAGTGCGATTGGCCACACTCTATTGCGTCCAGTATGAATACTACCAACTCCAGAAATAGATTTACCAGTAAAATACCACGGATTATCATTAGACAATATGAACTTCCGCGTATTTTGATAAATTTTACTTTTAATGTCAATACATCCAAGATATGGTAATGAGATCAAACTTGGTACATTGGCATCATCCATAAACAAATGACTACCAAAACCATCAACCTCATAACATAAAATCTTGCCGTACTTTTTATGTGTTGCAGTTGCGTATTCATTAAGTGCATGTTTAATTTCAAGAGTAATTTTGATACAATTACGCGCTAAAGCTGCTGCATTATAATGTAGGCGTAGTATCTCAGCTATTTTATTAAGAGTATCTATCGCAAAAAAATTAGAAGGAATTAAAAACGGTAATACCGTTGCATCATCAGATGGACGAAAGGCTGAAGCTATTAAACCAACAGGGTTTATAGGGTTTCCAAGACCGTGATCAGCTAGAGTATCAGTTGCAACAGGAGTATTTCTTTGAAATGTATAATGGTGTTTACCATCTTTTAATTGCTGATTTTTGAAGGTTTTATAGATTAAGGTTGCCGTGTTTAGCCATTCATTAGTAAAAACACTTCTATCTTGGGTAAGCTTCCAGTATTCATAAGCAAGTCTTACATGATAGCATAATGAGTCAATCTCCCATTTACGTTCATGAAGTTCTGGCTTCATTTGAGTATTATCACTTTCCCATATTGAGCCCTCATTACCATGATTAAAGGCATTAGCATATGGGTCAATGCGAATATAATTTGCTTGACGATTTATAACTCCTGCAATTAGATTTTTTAGATTTTTATCCTCGCCCATAAGAGCTAAATACGGCCACACTTGAGCAGTAGAATCGCGTAACCACATAGCATCAATGTCACCAGTAATCACGTAAGTATCAGGATTACCTTCAGGATTTATAGTGTATTTTACAGTAGTATCTAACGTATTTGGGAATGCTCTTGAGAATAATTTATATAGTTCTTTATTTTGAATCTTAGCTTCAGCCTCACTAATAACTCTCTCAACTGCTGGTGATACAAAATTTTTTTCTACAGGGCGACCTAGTTTCCAATTAAATTCTTGCATTTATGTTATTACCTAATAAAAAATATTACTTAATTTGGGCTTTATGAATAAATTTCTCATACGGCAAAATAAAAACCACCAAAAGTAGTAGCGGAATTATAGTTGCCATTTTAAACCCGTTAATCACCCCAAAATGGTCGATTAATTGCCCAATAAGACGTACCCCAATACTTGAAGCTAATGCAAAAATAATGGTTAATACTGTCATTAATAGTATATGTTTTTCTTTTGCGGTTCTCGCTAGAATTGCGGAATTAAGTAATGGCGTCCCAGGAGCTAAAAAGAATGCAAAAAGAGATAGCATAATTGCACTAAATGGTACATCACTTAACTGAGTAATCGCTGCATGAGTAACTTTGATACTAAACAAAGCGTATAATAATACTAAAAGCCCCAAAGAATAATATATAAATAAAGCTCTACCCCAAGTTACAAATTTTAATAGCCCAACTACAACCAAGCGACCAAATAAAGTTGCTATTAGTGCAAAGCTTGCAATTTTGACACTTAAAAAATCAGGTAGTGACAAAGCCTGTTTATAAAATCCAGGAAGCCAGGCTCCCAATCCAATTTCTACCATTGATGCACAAAACGAAACTAAAATAACTGCCACCAAATATCGGTTATTACAAATATTAGCAATATCTTTTAGTTGTTTTTTAAACCCAATATTTTTTTCTTTATGAAGAGCGCTTTCATCAAGTGGTGTAAATTTCCAAAGTATGATAGTAAGTATACCAAATACTGCAAATACCCAAGAAAAATATAACCAGTTGCTAGTTTGCATAAAATGTGCCATTATCCACATACCAACAACTGAAGCTAATGCCCAAAATACTTCAAGTAATGATAACATCATAGCTTGTTCCGTATCTGATTTGACACTTAGAGGTACTGTTGAATATAGTATAACTTTCATAGCTACAAAAACCAGACCTAGGCCAATTAGATAGATTTTTAGCATAATATAGCTATTAACAATAGGCAAAAGTACTGCAATTAAAACCATTATTGCGATTATTAGCATTAAAGATGAGCGATATCCAAGTCGTAAGATTAGTGAGAATAAACCAAGGATAAAAACTATCATTGATAAATTTTGATAAGATTCCAGTGTTCCAGCACTAGTTGCTGACACATGATAATATGCAACCGCTTGCATTATGAATGTTGATAAGGTGCATGCAAACATACTAAGACAACATACCGTCATAAAGATCGATATTTTAAGTAAATTTCTTTGCATTTTTACATCCTTCAAAACAAATATTTCACGCCAAATACAGGAGGTACATCACTAAGCGTTATATCAGGGTATTCTTTTTGTATAGCCTCAAGATAAAAAGGTGCTACTCCACCAACTAGTTTAATGGATAGATTATTTTTCTTAAGTACTTTTATATATCCAAGTATCTCATTAATCCCTTGTGTGAATATTTCCCTTGCATTTATATCTGTTTTAAGAAAATCAACGATAAAACTTGAACGTGCGATATTAGCAAAATCTCCAGGTGTTGCACTAAGTAGCCAATACTTAAACGCATCTTTTTTATTATCAAATTTGGCATACACTGCCTTTAACAAATCAGACCATGGCGTTATATCATCAATTGCCTTACATACTCGCTTACATACTTCAAGACCAAGCCACGCACCACCACCCAAATCACCGTGAGGATAGCCAAACCCACCAAGTTGATGTTCAACTCCGTTTTTTATAGAGTAGGCAACAACCCCAGTACCACAAATCATAATAGCCCCATCTTGTCCAGAATTGGCAGCCAAACAAGCTAAATGACAATCAGATACTAGTTTTAGATTGGGATATTTTTTAAGCAGCTTTTGCTCTAGAGCCTCTCGATTAGTAGCTACTGAATAACCAGCAATTCCAATACCAATTTGTATGTCTTTTATATCATAGCCGATAATTAATTCATCAACCGCGGTAGTGATTGAATTATACGCAATATCAACCCCTTTACTAATATTGGCGGGACCAGCAAAACTTTGGCTATCTTTGTCAAAAAACACCGCATGGGTTTTGGAGCCACCAGCATCAACCCCAATAAGGTAATTATTCATCATCATGCCACACTTAACATTTAAACACATCCCATTTATTATTATCTAACGCTATTTTATGCTAGAATAATCTTTGTTTGCAGCTTTTTTAAATGAGAAGAGCATAATAGTGGAAAAATTTAAACAGCAATTAGCACAATACATTGATAATTCCCGCATCATTGATGATCCAATGCTTTGCTATGCCTATGGTACTGATGCTAGTATGTATAGACTAACCCCAAAGCTTGTGGTATTTGTAGACAATCATGATGAAATTCATAAGCTACTTATTTTAGCTAATACTAATAATATCAGTGTAACTTTTAGGACAGCAGGTACTAGTGTTTCAGGACAAGCATTAAGCGATTCTATATTGGTTGTTTTATCTAATACTAGTTGGCAAAAGCATACAATTTTAGATAATGGGCATAAAATAGTCCTCGAACCTGGGATTATAGGTGCAACTGCTAATTCATACCTAAAACCATTTGCTACCAAAATTGGCCCTGACCCAGCATCAATAGCTGCTTGTAAAATTGGTGGAATTGCTGCCAATAACTCAAGTGGAATGTGTTGCGGTACTAGTAAGAATTCCTATAAAACCATGGAAGGGTTAAAACTAATTCTCGCTAATGGAAGCACTCTAGATACTAGAGATATTAATAGTCGAATAGATTTCATAAATACTAATAAAGACATAATTGATGGAATTATCTCCATTCGTGAACAAATTAGAAGTGATAATAATCTTTGTGAATTAATCAAACATAAATTTAAAATCAAAAATACGTCTGGGTATAGTCTAAATGCTTTTCTTGATTTTAATGACCCTATTGATATATTAAGTCATTTAATGATTGGTTCAGAAGGAACGCTGGGCTTTATTAGTGAAATTTGCTATAACTGTGTACCTGATAACCCATATAAGGCTGTTAGTCTTATCTTTTGTGAGAGTTTGGTAGAAATAGTCGCACTTACTGAGCATCTATCAAAAACCAATGTTGATGCAATTGAATTAATGGATATTACTTCATTAAACTCAATTAAACATTTAGAGCTTGCCAAGAAATATTTACCACCTTTAACTAATGATACTTCCGCAATGCTAATTGAAATATCAGGATCAAACCTACTTGAATTAGAAAATAAGATAGCTCTTACTGAAAACTTAATTACTTCTCAATCAATAGATATTGCAGTTAAATTTACCCAAGATGAGGTAACGTATAGTGATTTATGGAGTTTACGTAAAGGTATATTCACAACAGTTGGTGGAGCTAGAGCTAAAGGTAGTAATGTCGTTCTAGAAGATATAGCTGTTAATCTTCATCAATTACCAGATTTAGTTAATGATTTGCGACAATTATTTATAGAACATAATTACGCTAATGCATCTATATTTGGACATATTTTAGCTGGAAATCTTCATTTTGTATTTACTCCTAGTTTTGATAAAAAAAGTGAAGTAGATAATTACAAAAGTTTTATGGAAAAAATATGTAATCTAGTGGCTGTTAAATATCAAGGTTCATTAAAAGCCGAACATGGAAGCGGTAGGAATATAGCACCATTTGCAGAACTAGAATGGGGTTCTTTATTATATAAAATCATGTGGCAAATTAAAAACCTACTTGATCCTTTGGGCATTCTTAACCCAGATGTAAAACTCACCAAAAACCCCAATTTACATCTAGAAAACCTAAAAAAACTAAATGAAGCTGATAGTGCAATAGATAGTTGTATAGAATGTGGTTTTTGTGAAACAGTTTGTCCGTCCAAAAATCTAACCCTAACCCCACGCCAGCGGATAACAACTTATCGTAAGATGAAACAATTACAAAAAGATAATCTTGTACACGAATACAATCATTTTAAACGTCAATATCAATATTATGGCGTTGACAGCTGTGCAACTACTGGATTATGTAAGACCAAATGCCCAGTTGGAATTAATACGGGTAGTTTTATTAAAGAATTAAAACTACAGCGAGTGAGTTATTGGAGTAATCATTTTAGTGCTTTTATAAGTCTCAATCGTAAGTTTCTTGGTTTAGGTAATTTTGTAGCTAAAATTATTGGGCGTAACCAAACCTATACTATAAGTAAAAATTTAAAAAAAGTAATACCAATACTGCCTGTTTATCTACCGACAACCCCCAAAGCACAAAGGGCAAAATTTATAAGCGATACCTTGTCTGAAAAACCCCAGATAATGTATTTCCCAACTTGTAACAATCGAATTTTTGGGGATAATAGTGCTACTAGTACTGACAATGCACTTCAGAAATTAATCAAAAAACTGGGGTATGATATTACTTACCCAGAGAATCTAGAAAACTTATGTTGCGGTCAAGTATTTTCTTCAAAAAGCGATGAGGCATGTAGCAAAATAAAGGCAGAAGAATTGCAAAAGGCTATTAGTAATGTTACCTGCATTATGGATAACAGTAGCTGCTTTTATACAGCAATGGACACTTCGAGTAATATTATCGATAATATTAGTTTTATCCATCAGAATTTAGATAAGCTAAACCTAAATAAGAAATATACCAAACTAGCTCTTCATATTGATTGTAGCACCAGAAAACTTGGTAAGGAACAACAAATCCGCGATATTTTGGAGCAATGTGCCCACCAAGTAATCACGCCAGTTGATATCTATTGTTGTGGCTTTGCTGGAGACAAAGGCTTTCAAATGCCAAAACTCAACCAAAGCGCCTTAAACGGACTTTCTGAGCAGATAAATGAATGCGAAATTGGGGTTACCTTCAATCGTAATTGCCAAATAGGACTATCTTATTATGGCAAAAAAACTTACTTGTCTCTAGCTGAGATGGTTCTGGATTGTCTAGACACGTAACCTAATATTATCTCACGTTATACCAGCGTAGGCTTAAATCCATGCTCTTCTACTAATTGCACTTTTAGTGCATGGATTCCAAACTCGTATCGAAACAGCAAAATGTTTATGTTTGGAATGACAGAAAAATTGTCATCCTCGACAAAAAACACGATGCTGACGAAATTTAGATTAAGTTTGCTATTAATATTTAAATCTATTACAATCACGCTTAGGGAGGAAGTTAATATGATTACATATAACTATCATAAATATACCTTGACTATTATTTTATTGTGCGTCGGATATTATATAGATTTTTATGATTTAACTATATTTTCAGCAAGTTATAACGATATTATCCAAGATCTATTTCATATATATGACAAAACTGAAATCCAGTTATTGTATTTGAAAATTACCAATTTTAATAACGCAGGGATTATTGTTGGTGGAGTAATGTTTGGGATTCTCGGTGATAAATATGGTAGAAGTACCGTTATTCGCTATAGTATTTTATTATATTCTATATCTATTATTCTTAGTTGCTACACCCATTCAACTGCTATATTTTGTCTTCTACGCTTTTTATCTGGTGTAGGACTTGCAACTGAGTTTGCCACTTCAAGTGTATTAATTAGTGAAATGCTACCAAAAGATATCGCAGTTAAGTCTACAGCTTGGCTTTATTTTTGTGGCATCTTAGGCGGCATGAGTGCAACCTTCCTAAGTATGGTATCTTGGAATATTATGTTCCTATTTGGCGGTGTGGGTGGAATAGTACTATATATTGCACGTAAAAAACTTTTTGAGTCTCCATTATTTCTAGAAATATCACCTGATGCTAAAAAGGGGAATCCATTAATACTATTTAACAATATACCCAATCTAATAAAAACACTAAAGCTTGCAGTTCTAATTACGCCGTTTTATTTTCTGATTTCGATAATGTTTATCTTACCGAATTTTATGAACTTAAATATTGATTTATCCCAGACGATTCACACTCTCCTAATAGGATTCTTCATCGGTAACTTAGTAAGCACAATTGCTTGGAACTACTTTATCAGCTATATAAAAAGCTTCCGTTCATTTTTTATTATCAATAGCATAGCTTTTATAACAGTACTAGGGAGCTTCAGCTTTGTAACACAAACTAGTTTTTTTGTCTATACCATATTTCTTGGAGTTCTTGGTGGTGGACTACCTAGTATTTGGATCCAATTAGTCGCTAAACACTACGGAACCAACCAAAGAAATACAGCAACTAATATCCTCTATGTTTTTGGTCGTGGCAGTGGAATTATTTTTAATTTACTAATCAGTGCTTGGCTAATTAATCCGAAAAATTTCGGAATTTATAGCATAATTACCACCATTATTCTTGCAGTTATTAGTATAATTGTTATCTTGAATACAAAAAATGTATATAAGACTAATATTGATTACCTGAACTAGGAGTTTGTATGTTATTATGTTTAGATATTGGAAATTCACACTTATTAGGTGGCGTATTTGATAATGATGAATTGTTATTACAGTTTCGTTACGATACCAAACAAATTGGCACATCTGATGAAATCGGAATATTTATTAGAAGCGTGCTTCGCGAAAATGATATTGATTATAAAAAAATCGAGAAAATTGGCATTGCATCAGTGGTTCCATCTGTTGATTACACGGTTCGTGCTGCATGTATCAAATACATAACTACTGAGCAACCGCTTTTCTTACGCCCAGGTGTTAAAACAGGAATTATAATCAAAACACATACTCCAAATGAAGTCGGAGCTGATTTAATTGCTGGAGCAATTGCTGCCAAAAAACTTTACCCAAATAAAGATATTCTAATTTTTGACTTAGGTACTGCAACTACAGCTTGCTTTCTAAATAAAAAGGGAGAGTTCTTGGGTGGTGCTATCGCTCCTGGTATAAAACTGATGATGGAATCTCTTCAAGAAAACACAGCCAAACTATTTGGTGTAAATATAGTAAAACCTGAAGAAGCCATTGGTAAAAATACCAAAGCAGCAATTCAATCAGGTATCTATTATGCCCAGCTAGGACTAGTAGAACAAATAATCAAGCAAACTATTATTGAACATACGATTACCGATAAACTAACGGTAGTTGCAACTGGTGGTTTTTCTAATATGTTTGGTAGTGTTTTTGAATACCTTGTACCTGAATTAGTACTTCTTGGTATTAAGCAAATGCTTGAAATGAACTAGATGGATAATCAAGCGGAATTTTGGAGCGAGTATAAAAGATTTCTTCATGCAAATCTAGTTACTGAATCACCTAACCCGCTTAGTTATAATTTATCCGAACTTTGCCAAACCAATCTTCAAGAAGCATTTACGATATTCAAAACTATCGAACTAAACGCAGTTGATAGCATGGTTAGTTACGCTCCACTCATTGAAAAACTTCGTACTGATATTAATTTATGCCTAAAGAGTGGCAGTAAAATCTTCTTAATCGGTTGTGGGGCAAGTGGTCGCCTAGCAATGCTACTTAAACGCATCTATGAGTTTGAGCATATAAACGCACCAAAACAGATTATTTCTGTTAGTGCGGGTGGTGATACTACTTTAATTAAAGCAATAGAAAAGTTTGAAGATCGTAAACAATATGGCGTCAAACAATTACTTGAACAAGGTTACACCAATAAAGACTTAGTTATCGGATTATCAGCTGGTGGTGAATCGCCTTTTATTTTAGGATCTGTAGAGTTTGCTAATCAAACTTCAATTTACAAACCATGGCTAATCTTTAATAACCCTATTAATAGCGTTCTAAAACGAAACCCCGAGCATATTGTACAAAACATAAACGCCATGTGTCTTGATGTTGGACCTATGGCACTAACTGGTAGCACTAGATTACAAGCAACTACTGCTATGCAAATGGCGGTGGTACTTGCATTTACTAACAAAAATATTGCCGATGAAATTAAGCAAATATCTTCAATAATAAAAGCTTTTCCATTAGAAAATTTAGCTAAAATCACGAAAAAAGAAGTAGATATTATAAAAAATCATGAGTTCGTTTTATATACAACTGATACCCCACTTCTTGGACTATCTCTTTTAGCTGATATTACCGAGCGCTCCCCTACTTTTAATATAACTCCATTTGAAAACTCTACCGAGATTGATAACAAAAACTATAGCCCATTTTATTTAAAATTAAATAACGTCAATACTCCAAATGAAGCATGGCAAATGCTATTTGGACAAGATCCAACATGTCTAAAGTGGGCAGATTTCGAAGCTACCGCAATAGACTATATCAATGGTTTTGATTTATCAAAAAATAGCCCTCGAGCTAATGGAGCTTACCTACCAAAAAAACAATACATTCTAAGCATCAAACCACATGAAGGTCTTATTGATATTGCGCTTGATGATGAAAAATTATCGTTTGAGTTACCTAATGATATACTTCATAAGACTATTATTTATAAGCTAATTCTAAATAGTCATTCAACTTTAATGATGGGACGTTTGGGGTATTTTAGTGGCAATATGATGTTGTCATTAAAGCCAAGTAATTTTAAACTAATTGATAGAGCTATTCGCTATAGTCAGTTTATAATAAATAAAAATCTACCTCTAACTTATCATGAAGTAGCCAAAATTGTATTTGCAGAGATTAAGAAGTTACAACCCGGGCAATCAATAGTCAAACAAGTAGTCGATCAGGCATTAAATAAACACAATTTGATATGAATATTATTTAATCGTTTTCTATCGTTACAAACTTTTTAATATCTTGAAAGCATGAAGCCCCAAAGTCTATTTCTTGAGAAACTGTTTTA
Organism: Neisseriaceae bacterium; assembly: GCA_947446595.1. Taxonomy (GTDB): domain Bacteria; phylum Pseudomonadota; class Gammaproteobacteria; order Burkholderiales; family UBA11063; genus Aquella. The sequence goes on from CANFGS010000015.1 coordinate 52,259, forward strand.
TCATAATTAAAATCATTATCAATCTTCAATAAACTCATATGTAAATTATACCTCAGTTTATCACGTTGATTTGTATTAATCTTTCTACTTTTAAATGTCGGATCTATATTTTTACGACATTCAATAATCTTGTCTGAACATTTTAGAACTTCATCATGCTTTACACTTTGTAATAATAAAGTTTTGTCAGGTACCCGTATAATTACACACTGTAAAAGTAGACAATTTGGTAAAATTTAGTCGTTGTTAAGGAGTTAAGGTATGACTAAACATGCAAGTGAAGCACAAATTGTTAAAATATTAGAAGAGTTTAGAACAGGTAGTAAGGCTGA
>CANFGS010000016.1 GCA_947446595.1 Neisseriaceae bacterium
CATCACCCAATACGTTTTTCATATTGGCTACTTCACTAACATTAGCTGACATCAATTCAGCATGTTCAATATACCCATCTTTTGCATCGGTAACAATAAACTCTTTGTAACCAAAGAGAGACTGGCGACCTTTCTTAATCCATTTGGCAGTATAATCATATGGAACTGTACCTGCAATTAGTACTCCACTTCTTTTACCCAGACTATTATCTAATAATTCAGAAATAGGTTCCCAATCAATTATACTTTCTATCTTTACCAGTAAATTATCAGGCTCTATCATGTGTGATAAAGCTTGCTCTAAAAATGACATAAAACCACCACCTAAAACAGCATATTGCTCATATATATCAGAGAGTTATTATATCATATCCATGCTAATTTAGGTGAAATATGTTGCAGAGGTTTCGATAATATATTAATTACAGACCCAAATAATAAGCCATAATGAATCTTTAATTACCCTAAGTTCCAAAAAATCTACTTGTCTGTATAATCAATTGTTACTATTTTACCGTTTTTGATTTCAACTACTGTTGCTGGTTGCCAGTAAGTATAATAAGCATTCATAACAAGCTCTGGATACCAACTCTCCCCTAGACTACCATTATAAGCTGCCAAAGCTCGATTCATATCAAATCCAGCGCGCTCCCAATAATAGCGAAGTATAGTACAACCATAACGAATATTGGTTTCAATATCAAATAAACTTTGATTACTAGTACCAATTTGTGTTTTCCAAAATGGCATGACTTGCATCATTCCCATTGCACCTTTACTCGATACCGCAAATTTATTAAATTTACTCTCTACTGTAATTAGTGCTAGTATAAGCTGTGGGTCAAGACCTGCTCGAGCGGCCTCGTATTGTATGATAGTTAGATAACTTTTGCGTATAGATTCATCAGGAACCCATTTTTTGAGGCGATTAGACATATCATTTAGCCAAGCATTCGCTTTAACTTGCGTATCAAATACTAAATGAGGTTCAATAGGATTTAATATATCAGTTCTAAGACCAGCTTGTACATCGGGAGCTAATAGTGAAGCTTCTGAAGCATATACCAAATTACAACACACTAATAAAACACAAAGTCTAAGCACTTTAGTATGCTTTGGCAAAAACCATCCGTTTATTAACAGTTTTTCCAGTAAAGATACATACCCCTGATGCATTATCAGCCTGTTCTAATGGAATACATCTTGCAGTTACTTTTAATGGTTTAATAAAATCTTCGATAACCGAATCATCAGCGGCATAACAAGTTACAAAGCCACCACTAATATTATTATCTTCAGTAAAAAATTTATTAAATTCTTCAAGTGAACTTACTTCAAAGGTATGACTATTCATAAATAATTTTGCACGATTAAATAATTCAAGCTGAATTTCATCAAGAATAGTAGTTGCTTGTTCTATGAAATTTTGTAATCCAATACTTTGTTTGTCTTTTGGTGATTTATCACGCCGTGCCATAAATACTGAATTATTTTCTATATCTCTTGGTCCAATTTCAAGACGAATTGGCACACCTTTTTTGACCCATTGCCAAGTTTTTTCACCACCTCGGATATCACGACTATCTATTTGTACTCGAAGTTCTTGATGATGATAATAAGTATTATTTAGAGTTTTCTTCAAGGTATTACAACAATCCATCACCTTTTGCTTCTCTTCTTCATTTTTATAGATCGGGATAATAACAATATGTTGTGGTGCTACTCTTGGTGGTAGCACCAGCCCATCATCATCACTATGAGTCATAATCAAAGCCCCAATTAGACGTGTTGTTACCCCCCAAGAAGTTGTCCAAGCATACTCGATACTACCTTCTTGATTAGTAAACTGTATTTCAGCAGCTTTAGAAAAATTTTGCCCCAGAAAGTGTGAAGTCCCAGCTTGAACAGCTTTACAATCTTGCATCATAGCTTCGATACAGTAAGTATTTACAGCCCCTGGAAATCTCTCAAAACTTGGTTTTTCACCTTTAATTACTGGAAGCGCCAAAATCTCATTGGCAAAATCGCTATAAACATCTAGCATTAACAAAGTCTCATCAATTGCCTCATTAGCTGTAGCATGAGCTGTATGACCTTCTTGCCATAAAAACTCTGATGTGCGTAAAAATAACCGCGTACGCATTTCCCAACGCATTACATTGGCCCATTGGTTAATCAAAATCGGTAAATCACGATATGATTTAACCCATTTAGCATACATAGCGCCAATAATAGTCTCACTAGTTGGTCTAATTACTAACGGTTCCTCAAGTTGACCATCTGGTTTTAAACCACCTTTGCCATCATCAATAAGTCTATGATGAGTTACTACTGCACACTCTTTGGCAAAGCCCTCTACGTGAGAGGCTTCTTTTTCTAGATAACTAAGTGGAATTAATAACGGAAAATAAGCATTTACATGCCCAGTTGCTTTAAAGCGTCTATCTAAATCACCTTGAATTTGTTCCCAAATTGCATATCCCCAAGGTTTAATCACCATACATCCTCGAACTGGCGAGTTCTCAGCCATATCAGCAGCAATAATAACCTGCTGGTACCATTCAGGGTAGTTTTCTGATCTTCTAGGTGTAATTGCAGTTTTTTCCATTTTTATCCTTTTATATCTTCATCGGTAATATAACCATTTGGCGGCCTTGAAGATGAAGCTCTCTTTGTAATACCGAAACAGTGTTATTATGTAATAACCTGCTCCATAAGCTCTCATCAACAAATACTAATTTACTAGCAAAAAACACACAATCCGTATAATCTTGCTCAACAAATTCAGCCAGTTTTATTAGTTCAGCTATTTCATCAATACCATAGCTAAATAAGCCTTCAGACTTTAAATTATGTTCAGTACAAAAATACCTATAGCGTTCAATAATGCTATGTAAATCCTTACGATACTGCTTCTTAAATATTTCATCATTAGCAAGTGACTCTGAGTCAATCTCACCAGAAGTTAGAAAAATATAATTCTCAAATACATTAGGGAATAATCTACGCACCCAAAGTAATGCATGAAGCCCTGCCCCATAATGTTTAGTCACAAAAAACACTGCAGTTTTTGCCATTTTATTTTCAATAGGTAAAAACTGAGTGTTTTTTAGCTGTGCATTATTAAAATGGGTCGCAAATATAGTATCTGCGTCTTTCAATTTTCTACCGACATTACGATAATGTATTCTTACTAAAAAACAAAAAGACACTACGCATGTAGTAATAACAACGGTAAGCCAACCACCTTCAGTAAACTTCTCCAAAGTAGTAACTACCAAAATACTAGCACACACTATAAACCCAATTGATGACATAATCAATTTGCGCCACCACTCAGGTCTTGTCTTGCGACTTTTAATCCAATAAACAGTAAGCCCCAATAAAGACATAGAAAAAGTAAGAAACACATTGATGCTATATAAAATCACAAGAGTTGATACTTCGCCATGTGCCCATAATAAAATGACTATAGCAGCTATTCCAGAAATCAAAATCCCATTTTGAGTAACTAGACGGTTGGATAATTCTCTAAACTGACGCGGCAACCATTTATCTACCGCCATATTTGCCATAACAGCAGGACAACCCAAAAACCCAGTATTGGCACCAACAAATAATAATGTAGCTTCAAAAAACAATAGTACCGGCAACCAAAACTCACTCAAATGCGTCTCATGAATAATCTTATCAAATACTACAGCATTTAATGTTTGTCCTTCAACTGGAGTTGCATGCCAAATAAGATAAAGAAGAATAATCCCACCAGCGGTAAATGATAAAGATACCGCCATATATAACATTGTTAGTTTACCTGTACGTACTCTTGGTTCTGCAAGCATATTTACATTATTTGATACAGCTTCAAGCCCAGTATAAGTACCGCCCCCTAGTGAATAAGCACGAAGTAAAATCGCAATCGTTGCAAATAACCCGATATTATGTGACATATCTTTAGCTTCTCTGGCAGCTACTGGTAACACCGAAAATATAGCTGAATGGTGCGAAAATAAACCAATCGAAATTATTGCTATATGTGTAATTAAAAAACCTAAAAACAAAGGGATTAATACTCTAATTGATTCTTTCATTCCACGAAGATTAAGGACAATCAGGAGAATTATCATTAAAATCTCAATTTCAACCTTATGATGTGAGTATTTTTCTGGTACTAAACTAAATACCGCATCAATAGCACTAGCTGTTGATACAGCGATAGTTAGGATATAATCAACGATCAAAGCTGAACCAGAGATCACCCCAGCACGAGGCCCAAGAAGATGGGTTGCTACCTTATACCCCCCGCCACCATTAGGGAATAATTCGATTACCTGATTATATGATAAAGAAATTAGAAAAACGGTAACTGCTGTAGCTAGTGCAAGATATATTGATATATGGGTATGGGTACCAAGCGCTAAAAAGGCTTGTTCAGGACCATAAGCAGATGATGATAATCCATCAGCACCCAAGCCAACCCAAGCAATAATAGCGACTAATGCAATATGGTCTTTGATATGAGGATTAAGTGCATTTAGTGGCTTGCCCACTAATAACTGTTTTATAATAAAAATAAATTTATTCATTGTTCTCTTTAACCAATATACGTATATTAAAGTGGAATTATACCATGAGTTTATACGTCCATGCCGATATCAAGTATGTAAATTAATTTTGACTAAATATGTCTTAGTCTGTTACAATCATGCGTTAGTTGAAATTTATTTTAAAAAGATTATAGGAATCAATATGCCTGAAATTAAAGTAAGAGAAGCAGAATATTTTGATGTAGCATTACGTCGCTTCAAAAAAGCTGTAGAAAAAGCTGGTACTTTGACTGAACTTCGTTCACGTGAAGCTTATGAAAAGCCAACCACTGAAAGAAAAAGAAAAATGTCAGCAGCCGTTAAGCGTCTACACAAAAAAATTCGCTCTCAAATCCTTCCACAAAGAAGCAGATAATAAAAAAGGCTACTTAATTGTAGCCTTTTTTATTAAACCCTACCATGCTATATATTTGTGCTACTCCAATAGGCAATCTATCTGATATTAGTATTCGTGCTATAGAGACCTTATCACGTTCAGATATTATACTATGTGAAGATACCCGTACTAGCCGATATCTACTTGACAAACACAATATAACGTACAAAAAATTAGTAGCACTTCATGAGCATAACGAAAACGAGATTGCAGAAAAAGTAGTATCGTGGCTTCAAGATGGGCTAATAATTACCCAAATTAGTGATGCAGGAACTCCTGGTGTATCTGACCCTGGAAGTCGCTTATGTAATTATGTCAAAGAGCATGGGTTTAAAATCTCCCCCATACCTGGTGCTTGTGCCTATATTAGTCTATTATCAGTATCTGGACTAAATATTCCGAGTTTATTCTATGGGTTTTTACCCAACAAAAAAACGGCAAGAATTAAAACACTAAACAATTGGCAAAGCGTTAATTATGCAGTTTGTATCTACGAAGCACCACATCGAATTATTGAATGCATCGAAGATATAATAGAGAGCCTTGGTGAAAATCGTAATTTAATTATGGGGCGCGAACTAACCAAGCAGTTTGAAACCATTTATAAAGCAAGTGCTAAAGAATTATTAGCTTTTATTATAGCAGATACTAATCAACAAAAAGGTGAGTTCGTAATTATAATTGAGCCTGAAATAGTAGTTACGGATGAAAACAGCATTACAATAGAACAAATCAATACACTAAAACTACTCTTAACTGAATTACCGCCAAAAAAAGCAGTAAACCTCACTCATAAGCTAATGGGTGGAAATAAAGATCTACTCTATAATTATACATTAGAGAATAAACCGTCTTAGAGCATGGATCCCAGCCTCCGCTGGGACGACGAATTGTTGTTATGCTGCCCACCCACATTGTGCACATCATCCCAACGAAGGTTGGGATCTATGCCTTGCACTAATTTGCTCTATTTCAGCTGTTTTTGTAACGCTTCCAAATAACTCTTCTGATGCTTAGTAAAATCACTGTCATTCGCACCTTGATATAGGTTTATCGTAAGATTGGTTTTATTTCCACTAGCCTCAAGTTTTACAGTATAGTTAGCATTTGGCATTTTTATTTGATTTTTATTATCGCCAAATAAATTACTTAAAAACCCAGGATCTGGATTATTTACTTCAAATTGTAATGGATATACATCATATTGCCCTAGTGTTCGATCTTTGGTTAGCACCCCCAACCCAGCTCGTTCAAGAGCAATACCTGTTCTCCACCAACTACGATCAAAATTATCATTAATAACTAAAGTCGTACCCACTAAATAAGCTGCATCAGTAGCTGATTCTTTGGCTGCTGATACATTGGCAGCAACAACTTGTTTAGCTTCTTCAGGAGTATATCCCGAAAATGCCATAAACTGCATTAAAAACCCTAGCTCTAATGCTGGATCAGGCTGTACTGGAATCCATTTAGTTGCCTGAGCATCTGATGGTTGCACCCGTATATTCTCATTTAGATTAGTAACACAACCAGGATAAACTTCGTTCATTTGATAATCAGATACAAAAACCTGAGTATCACTCTCATTTTGCCACAAAGTTATCCGATACATATACTGCGAGCCTAAAGAGTAGCTTCCACCCAAACCAACCCAATCAAAAAACTTACGCGCACCAGTCTCGGGAACAGTGGTGTCTCTAATTGACCAATTAGTTTGTATCAAACCCACATTTTGATTTTGGAATTTTATACTAAGTCCTTGTTGGTTAATAAAAGCCTGCATCATCGGCCATACTTTATCAACCGATTTTCCTTTTATTAATAACCATCTTTCAGACCCCGCCTGAACTATTTGCATATCTTTTACACTACTAAGAACATACCCCTCTTGTTTAGCATCTAACATCTTATAATTAGAGTTAGTATCAGGTGCTACTAGACCTGGCGGTACCGCCAAATTACTAGAATTTCTTGGGCTTGCCGCTCCATAATCACCTTGAGAGTCAAAATTAGAAGTAGAACAAGCTACCATCATCAAAGGTATTACACAATATTTAACTTTTTTTATATTAATTAACATTATTCTCTTCACATATTGTTAAATTTAGGTGCGGTTTAATCTTATCTTGATATTCTTGACTTAATATTGTAAGTGGCAATCTTAAAAATGGAGTACTAATAACAGCGCTTTCAAATAAAGCCCATTTAATTGGGATAGGATTAGACTCAATAAACATTAAATCACATAATTCAAAAATCTGATTATTAACTTTTATCGCCTCACTCTTTTTACTATTTAGGGCATAGTTGCATAATTTACTAAGTAATTTTGGAATAACATTACTAACTACTGATATTACTCCATCACCACCACAAAGCATAAAAGCCATTGCTGTTGCGTCATCCCCGGTAAATAACATAAACCCGAAAGGTTTATGTTTCACCATATAACAACAACGAGAAATATCACCAGTTGCATCTTTTAGTCCCACTATATTACTAAAATCATTAGCTAATCTTAATATGGTTGAATCTTCTATATTGGAGCTGGTACGAGCTGGTACATTGTATAAAATAATCGGCATCTTACTTAGTTTTGCTATTGTTGCAATGTGTAAATACATACCTTCTTGGCTTGGCTTCACATAAGCTGGAGTTGATACTAAAAGATAGTCAATACCTGAAATACTATTAGCCAACTCTACAAATTTGCCTGCCGAGTTTGTGCATGGAAAACCAATACCAACGACTATTTTCACCCTTTTATTAACGGTATTTATAGTATGTCTTACTACCAATAACTTTTCTTCATCGTCTAGCGACAACGCTTCTCCAGTTGAACCAATGACTACAATACCAGCAATACCACCAGCGATTTGATACTCAATTAAACGATCTAATGCATCAAAATCAACCGAACCATTATCTTTAAATGGCGTAACTATAGCAGTTATCGCACCTCTTAACATATTATACTTCCCAAAAAACCATAGCATAATTATATCAGTTTTTACAACCAATGAAACTCACATCAAAAATAAATTTACTTTTTTTCCTTACGGAAAGTTTTATTATTTTTGTTCAATCGACTCTTTGGAACATGATTACGCAGAACCTTATTACTTTCAGTAGATAAATGAATATTTTGGATTGAGATTTGCGGATCAAATAAATCCCCTTTGGCACTAACTGGAATGACTACAGACTTAATCTCTTGTTTATTCGGTGGTAAATTACTTTTAATAGTCAACATATAATCAAGCTGTGTATTGACAACATCAATGACTCCACTGCCACTAGCAATTAAATATGGTGAATAAAAAACCACGTTTCCTAGTTTACTAACCCCATCAATAAAATTAAATTGAGCATTTAATTTTTGAAATATTGTGGATTTATTAATATTCAAGGAATGAGATGCCGCGAAAATATTAAAATCTACCCCCTGAAATGCTCCATCCTTAGCATCAATGGTGATCGTACCATTTAAATTCTTGTGTAAATCAACATAGGAATTTGCATGACTAGTTACAGCATCTATTTTTAGATTGGCTTTGCCACTAATAGCTCCAACATCAAATAAGTCTTGGAACATTGTTTTAAGATCCAAATTATTGATTGTTTGCTTTGTTGAAATATTATATCCATTACTTTCTTTAGATATTTTAGCACTGCCAAATAATGATCCATCATAAATATTAGCATGTAATTTATCGATATTTAGTGTGTCATCCTGTAATTTAAACTCTGTATTTACATCATTTAAATGTATTCTATCCAAAGAAAAATGCCCAATATTAAGTTTTCCAGCAATATTAAGTGATGAAAACCATGCAAATGGTAATAAAGAATCGTCATAATAAAATGGCAATAGTTTACTACTAGCTACATTAAATGGTGATAAATCAAGATTATCAACTGCGCCATTTATTAAAATCTTGGGTTTGTCACTCTTATTATCAACACTTAGTTCTAGCTTCAAAGGCGCTGCGTTTAAAACACCAGAAGCATTCACATTAAATAAATATTTTTTAAAATCATATTGACACACACCAGATAATACTGCATTAAATTTATTATCCGCCATATCAGGTCTTTCATAATTTAATTTATTACGACAATCCTTACTTACTATACCTGTAGCATTTATTTCTAATTGTTTTAATGTCGAATCAAGTTGTATATTATTTTGCTGTATATTCATCAAATAACTTATACGACCTTCACCTAAGGAGTATGATTTATAATTTGGCATACTTAAATTACTTAGATTAAAATTAACAGACTGATTTGTAAATAAATTATTAAAAGCGAGGCTCAAATTATTAAAATTAGCACCATCTGGAGAAAAAATTGTTTTTGCAATGCTAAATTGACCTTTATGATTAGCCACATCAAGTGACCCAGACGAGTTATCTAAGATTAATTGCTTTTCTAAAACATGATAGCTCGTATCCGCACTAAACTTCATCTGCATATTAGTATTATAGACATTAACTTTAAAGTTTCTGAATTTAATTACATCACTACTGATTGCATCCATAACTCCAGTAGAAGTTACAAAAGTAGCACTCTCCCCCATTTCAAACCCTAGTTTATAAACTGCTCCTGAATTTGTGTGCTGTACAGTAAATAGGCCATCTTTTATCGGATATGGAGCATTTTTATCATTTGAATTTATCCCAAAGATGCTAACATTATCAAGACGACTAAACGCTGAGCTACCTGAATCAGAAATTGTCAATAAATTACTAAGACCATATTTACGAATATTATTCTCATTAATATTGACATCATTTAGGTCTAAACGTTTAATTTTATATCTTGCAAAGACCAAATCAACCCAAGACAATTGGCAGTTAGCAGTTTTTATATGCATAAGCTCACTATTATTATTAGTTGCAACAGCCAAATCATTAACTTCCAAACTCAATCCATGCCAAAATCGTGGAATAATTGCGCCGTTTACTTCGACATGATAATTATTATTATCAAATTCAGTATAAAGCATTTGTTTTACTTGATCTTCATTAAATAAATAAAAGAAGAAGAACATTGGACATGCAATAAATACCATTAGAAATACAACCGATATCCAATATAAAAGACGTATCCTAAATTTATTTAGACGAAAAGCCTTTTTTCTCATTATACAGCTACATCTTTAAATATTTTTTTGTAGTTATTATTTAACTTAATAATTTGCTCTTTCAAAGAGGTAATATGGCTATTATTATCAATAATATCATCACACAGCACTAATTGTAATGATTGCGGCATTTGTGCATTTAAGATTTTTTTAACATCTTGTTCATTTATAACACTTCGATTAATTACTCGTTTAATCAAAACATCTTCTTTACAATCAACAAAGATACTTCTTTGAATAAGATTAATATATTTTACAGACTTAAATAATAACGGGACTACTACAATCAAATAACTCTGAGAAGACGTATTAACCTCGTTTTGTACTTCAGCAAAAATAAGCGGGTACAAGATATTCTCTAATTTATGCCGACTCCACGGATCACTAAACACTAATTCCCTCATTAACGATCTATTTAGTTCACCACTATCTTTAATAAATTTATCCCCAAAAGTGTCATATATCTCTTTAATTGCAATACCATTAGCAGATGTAATTTGGTGAGCAATTATATCCGTATCAATTACATCAACTCCAAGATCTCTAAAAATATCGGCGGCTAGTGATTTCCCACTACCAATTAGTCCCGTCAACCCAATAATATATTTCACAAATTAGGCAACTCTAAAAAATCTTTTAACCATGCTGAACTTTCAAACGAATGCGCTAAAAAAATAAATAATAATGAAGCTAAACCCAAAAATGGCCCAAATGGAATATGATGTTGTAATGCATTCTTAATATTTCCACTAGTTTTTATTTTATCACTAATTATAATAATGACAAAATATATTATCCCCAAAATAGATGCTATGAAAGTCACAGGAATGAGCGCTTGATAGCCACTCCATGCCAAAATTGCAGCTAAAAATTTAAAATCACCATAGCCCATACCATCTTTTTTAGTAATCAACTTAAATCCCCAATAAATTGACCAAAGTACAAAATAACCAAGCGCCGCTCCAATTACTGCGTTTTCTAAGCTACCTGATAACACACCATGAATATTAAATAAAAGACCAAGCCATAATAGCGGTAGTGTTAATTCATCAGGTAAAATAAAATTATCATAATCAATAAAAACCAAACATATTACAAATGATATATATAATAGTATACCTAATAATAAAACACCACTAAAATAACACCCTGCAATAACAAAAAGCCCACCAGTTAGGAGCTCCACAAAGGGATAGCATTTGGATATTTTGGCCTTACAAAAATAACATTTCCCTTTAAGTATCAAAAATCCAATAAGAGGTATATTTGCCCATTCTGGAATTTTTTTCAAACAATCCCTACAATGTGACCGAGGATACATCAGGTTAAATGATGATTTAGTTGGTTCATTACCTGACAATATAGCGCAATCATTTTCCCATTTATGTTGTAGCATAATAGGTAAACGATAGATTACAACATTTAAAAAGCTACCTATGACGCCACCTAAAATAAACAATAGTATCTCAAATACTAGATGCGGTAAAATTTCTATACTATCTATCACTTAAGAGCTCCCATTATTTTACACTAATTTTAACACGCTCAACCCAATAAGGCCCTGTACTTATTACTTCGAAAATAATATTTTTAATTTTAAAACACACTCCTACACTCGGAATAGTATTTAATATTTTTAAAACTAAGCCATTAACTGTTAAGGTTGTACCAGTTAGTGGAAGATCTAGATTATAAAGTTCATTTAACTCTCGAATAAGCATTGCACCATCAACTATTAGTTGATTAAATTCATTTTGCACCACCAATCTTCTTGTTTGTGGGGCTTCAGTTGTAAAGTCCCCAAAAATCATCTCAAACATGTCTTCAAGGCATGCAATACCAAGTATATCACCATACTCATTAATTATCACAAAAATCCTGCTTTTTAGCTTTTGGGCACGCTGAATTTGTTTAATTATTGGCATAAAATCATTAACAAAATTAATAGGTCGTACAATTTGACGTAAACTATTTTCATCAATTTCATCAAGTGATAAAATATTTTTTACATGAATAAAACCTATTATATTATCAATTTTTTTATCATAAACAATAATTTGGGTATGGTGCGTTGTCATAATCTTCTTTGCGACCACCTCCATATCACCTGATATATCTATTGACTCTACCATTCTAAGTGGTATCAAAACCTCTTTAACCGTAATGGCTTCAATATCAATAGAATTTAGTAAGATCGAGCGATGCTGCCCACTAAATGGTGAATTTTTGTCAGCTATAATTGACTTTAATTCTTCTGCAGTTGTAGTATCTGTAGCATTAATATTAAAAAACATAGTAATAACACGTATTAGCCCATCAATAAACCATACGATAGGCTTACATACACAAAATAAATAATATAAAGGAATCGATATAAAGCTAAGTGTTCTTAGCGGTGACTTGGAAGCAATTATTTTAGGCAATGCTTCAGAAAATATAATAATAAAAAATGCAATAAATATAGTAGTAAGAGGCAGAGTTATATGATTATCAAATCCATGTAATAGTTCTGCAACTATTATAGTACTTAAAGTGGTAAATACTGCATTAAATAAACTATTTCCAAATAAACTAAAGATAAGTACACTATTTAATTGCTGCTTTAATAAATATGCATATTTTGCCCAGCGATATTTATCTTGCATAAGTTTTAGTTTATGCTCTGATATTGCAACTGTTGCCGTCTCCAAAAAAGAGAACAAACTAGCACAAATAAGAATAAATAATATAACAAATAGTGTAAACAATATAGAATCGAAAATCATATGATGCTTATCGAAAGAGATAAATCCCAGGTTATAAAATTATAAACTAGGGGTATAATTGCCAAAGATGACTTTGGCACAATATTAGAATGTATGAGTAAAACCAATTGCAGTTGACGATTGATTAGCGAACGCTTGGTTACTACCATTAACTGTAGTACTAGCTGTACTACAAGACGTACCACAATAGCTAATGTTTTGTAACGTACTACCATACCATACTTGACCAGCATTGATAAACACGATGGTTTTTGGGGTGATATTCCAATCCAATTCGGCAACTAATTGTTGATAACCCGAGTCAGCTATTTGATTAGCAGAACCTGTTGTTATACTCCACATATCCCCGCCGTACATCATATTATTACCATATACATAGCCAAGTTTTGGAGTCCAAGGCCCAAGGTGCCAACCAAATGAAGCTGCAAACTCTTGAGTTTGATATTGACTGCTATTTAAACCTTGCACATTATATCCAGGATTTGTTATATAGTTGTTAAATGATCCACCAGAGTTAGCCCAGCTATACCATCCTTGACCGTTAGATATTTGTAACCCAGCACCAAGAACCATACCATCAGGATCTTCGTAACCAACTTCAAGCCTATTGATATAAGCGTTTTGGTAAGCAGCTTGACTACCAGCTGGTTGTGCAATACCACTTGTACCAGTTGAATAAGCACCAACTTGAGTAGTTATCATAGTACCTAGTTTCACAGAGTAGTTATTGTGTGCCCAAGCTACACCAGCACTTGTTATTCCTCCAGAGTAGTTACCATTTAGACCGCCACCAAAGTTATTACTGCTCCCAACACCTGATACACCAATTGTACCATTTGATTGAAAAGAGTACTCACCAGCAAAACTAAAGCCACCCCAATTGCTAGAATCATAACGAACTGAAGTTGGTAATAATCTACTAGAACGCGACCATAAGCCCAAACCATTCACACCATTATTGTAGTTAAATGTATCGATTGCACCCATATTAGAACGCATATAATTAGATAGATTACCTAAACGAAATCTACCCCAAGCACCATTTAGTCCAAGATATGACTCAGATGATGCCAAAGTATTTACTTCACTAGTAACGTGTCCATTATTGGCTGTAGTACTTCCTGGGTTTTGTGGAACCATAGTACCACCACCAGTTGAATTGTAATAAGCTTGACCAGATGCTATATCTAAGTACTGCTCCACTTGCCAAATAGCAGAAGTTTCACCATACACTTGATCGCTACCACGAATACCAAAATATGAACCAAAATCCTGTACACTTCCAGAGCCTGGGATTGTAGTATTTTGAAATTGATCGTTTTCTACACCTGCTGCAACTCTACCGTATAGATTGACATCAGCAAATAATGCAGTTGAAGAAGAAGCAAGAACTAATGCAATTAACTTTTTTCTCATATAGATACCTCTACAAATGGGAAGTGTTTACGATAGATTAAGAACATGAATATTACTAACTAATTATTCTATCATAATAATAATTTAATAAATGTATTTTTTTAGATAATTAATATATTTTTTATTTTTGACTAATAAGATGGTATAATTTTTGTCTTCATACTTGATATTTTAACTGATGGATTAGATGAAATATATGGACAAAAAAATTATAAATTTTGAACAAGTAAGTAAAATATACTCTGGATCTATTTCGGCTATAGAAAATATTTCCTTTAGTATCGACCGTGGTGAGCTTGTTTTTCTTGCCGGTCATTCTGGGGCTGGAAAATCTACAATACTTAAACTAATTGCTGGTATTGAAACTGCAAGTTCGGGCAATGTAATTGTAAATGGCTTTGATTTATCTACTACCAAACTTAACCACCGAACATTTATTCGCCAACATATTGGATTTATATTTCAAGATCATAAAATATTATATGACCGTAATGTATTTGATAATGTACGAATATCTCTAGATATAATGGAATATCCTGAGCATATAATAAAAGAACGTGTATTAAGTGCTTTACAAAGTGTAGGTTTAGAAGATAAAATAAAATCTACACCTGAGAGTTTATCAGGGGGCGAACAGCAGCGCTTATGTATTGCAAGAGCAGTAGTCCATCAACCAAAAATCCTCTTAGCTGACGAACCAACTGCAAATTTGGATCGGGATAACGCCCTTAAAATCCTTGAGCTATTCAAAACATTCCATCAAGCTGGGGTTACTATAATCATTTCGGCACATGATGAGTCAATTTTGAATGATTACGGTCGGCGTATTATTAGTTTAAGCCATGGGCAGCTGAAAGGGTAAAAATGATAACAAAACTATTTACGACACATACTCGAAGCCTTATTGCTGCAAGTCATAAACTAATTAAAAGCCCAACTGAACATGTTATTAATATACTAACCGTATCAATAATAATTGCTATTTTAAGCTCTATTTTTGTAATCACCAAAAGTAGTGTAGTTTGGGAGAAAAACAATCTTAACTTTCCGCAAATAATGATTTATCTTAATCAAGATGCCAAACAAAACGATGTATCTAAACTTGAGGCCACTATAAACCATTTTAATCAAAAAATAATTAAAAATTACCAATTTGTAAGTAAAGAACACGGTCTTAATGAGTTACAAAATGATGCTCACTTAAAGTCTATAACATCTGATGTACTAGAAAGTAGTACTAACCCCCTACCCGATATTCTTGTCGTAAATACAAATAGCTCAAACACAAAACTGCTTGATCAACTAACTAAACGCATTAGTAGCCTGCCTATGGTAGACAATGTACAAATTGATACTAGTTATGCAAGTAAAATAGATGACCTAATAAACTTTGTTAAAAAAATTGCTACTTTCTTACAAATAGTATTTGTAATTATGTTTGTACTAGTATTATATAATATGATACGTCTACAAATGCTATTGTGTAAAGATGAGATAAACGTTTCGCGCCTAATTGGTGCTTCAGATAGTTTCATCATGAGACCTCTTGCTTATTATGCAATTTTACAAGTAACATTTGCTTGTGGGGTAGCTTATGTACTTGTTAATTTATTTATTAACTTTGTAAATGGATTATTTAACCAATTAAATTCTTTATTTGGAAATGATTTCTTACTCTCAAATTTGAGCCGCATTGAGTTGATACAAATGCTATGTATATTAATAATATTCACTATCTTTGCAGTTTTTCTTGCTGTAAGATGGGTCTTTAAAAATAGTTATGCACAATAAATGTTTAAACTTAGCGATTTTGATTATGAGTTACCTGACGAATTAATTGCAAGTAACCCACCTAAAAACCGTGGTGATAGTAGGTTACTAGTAGCGACGAACCAAAACTTACTTGATCTAAAATTTAATCAGATAATTGATTTTATTAATCCCAATGATGTAATAGTATTTAATAACTCGAAAGTGATTAAAGCACGCTTATTTGGTAATAAAATTAGCGGTGGAAAAATTGAAATCCTAATTGAACGAATTTTACCTAGTAAAGAAATAATAGCCTTTATCGGTTCCAATAAAACCATCCCTATCGGGATGATAGTCAAACTTCCCAATGAAATATCTGTAAAAGTAATTGAAAAGATGGATGGCTTATTCAAATTAAGCCCTATTAGCCCGGTTAACTGGCTAGAATATCTAGATAAATATGGTCATATCCCATTACCACCATATATCAAAAGAACTGATGATAAGGATGATGAGACCCGCTACCAAACAGTATACGCCAAAAACGAAGGCTCAGTTGCATCTCCTACTGCAGGATTACATTTCACCAAAGAACTACTGGAGCAAATAAAAAACAAAGGTGCTACAATAGCTTATGTCACTTTACATGTGGGTTCAGGTACTTTCAAACCAGTTAGTAATGAAGATATATCTAAGCACAAAATGCACAGTGAAATTTATTCGATTGACGAAAACACTCTTCAATTAATTAGGCAGGCTCGGCTTAATGGTGGTAGCATTATTGCTGTAGGTACTACTAGTGTTCGTACATTAGAAACAGTTGCTAAGAATAGTTTTACCAGACTCACTGGCGAGACTGATATTTTTATTACTCCTGGATATAAGTTTCAGTTAGTTGACAAAATGATTACTAATTTTCATTTACCAAAATCAACTCTAATGATGTTAGTTTCTGCATTTGCTGGGTTTGAGACTATAAAAAAAGTTTACTCACATGCTGTAAAAAATAAATATCGTTTTTTTAGTTACGGGGATGCATGTATTTTCATGAAACAAGGTGAAGAAAATGAATAATAAAACCACAGATTTTGGCTTTACCAAAGTCGAAGAAAACCAAAAAGCCGCAATGGTGGCCGATGTATTTCATAGTGTAGCTAAAAACTATGACATAATGAATGATGTGATGTCTATGGGATTACACCGCTTATGGAAGAAATTTACTTTTTTTACTAGTGATATCAAGTCTGGGGACAAAGTGCTTGATATTGCAGGTGGTACTGGTGATATGACTCTGGGGTTTAAACAACTAGTTGGCGATACTGGTACTGTATGGCACACTGATATTAACTCTTCAATGCTAAAAGTTGGGCGCGATCGCTTATTCGATAAGGGAATTATTACCCCACAGTGTTTATGTGATGCAGAAAAACTTCCCTTTCCCGATAATTATTTTAATGCAGTATGTGTGTCATTTGGACTTAGAAATATGACCCATAAAGATATTGCTCTAAATGAGATGCATAGAGTTTTAAAACCCGGTGGTGTATTATTGATACTAGAATTTTCTAAAGTAATTAAACCCTTAGAGAAAATTTATGATTTATATTCATTCAAATTTTTACCATTTATGGGTAAATTAATTGCCAAAGACCGAGATAGTTATACATATCTTGCAGAATCAATCAGAATGCACCCCGATCAAGAAACACTTAAACAAATAATGCTAGATTCTGGGTTTGAAAAAGTTAATTATCACAATCTTACTTTTGGTGTTACTGCACTACATAAGGGATACAAAGCGTGACCAAAACCATTCTGCTGCTTTTAAATAAAATTCTAATATCCAATGAAAGTAGTCAACATTTATTGGCGCAACATTATAATAAAAGTTTTCGTATAATATTTCCCGTATTTAGTATTTCAGCTATTATTGAACAAAATGGGAATTTAGGTATATATGATCAAGATGAAGTAGATAGTACGATAAAAATCCCATTATCTAGTATGAATTACTTAATTAATCAAGATAAACTTGCTATTATCAAACAAATCGAGATTAGTGGCGATAAGAATTTTGGATTATTTCTACTTGAGCTTTTGTCTAAATTGAATTGGAATATCATAGATCATGATAAAATACCAGGAAGTAAAATTCTTGCAAACTTTTTTATCAAGCTAAATAAACAATTTCAATTAGTAGCGACTAATGCGGCACAATCGATTACTGAATATTTACTTTATGAGACTGAAGACTTAGTTACTCAGTATGAAATGAATGATTTTTGTAGGGAAGTCGATGAATTAAATAACCGCGCCGATATCCTTAAAGCACGCATTAATTTATTGTTAACCACATAGGGCATTAGAGCAAGAGCATGGATCCCAGCCTCCGCTGGGATGACTATAAAATGCTGCTTCGATGACGGAGTAAAATGCTACTTCGAGTAATTGCACGTCATCCCAAACAAGAACTTTTTGCTGTTTCGCCACGAGTTTGGGATCCATCCCCTAACATTGGTTTTTTAGATAACTTTATATATTTATTAGAATAACTATTATGAGATTTTTTCGTTTATTAAAGATTATTATTACTCTTCATCGTTATGGTTTGTATCAAATTTTACAACGGTTCCATAAAACCAGCATTCTAGCTAAAATAATTGAAGCTAGCTTATGGTTTGTGCCAAAGAAATGTACTGAAAAGTCATTACCAACGCGAACACGTTTAGCATTTGAAGAATTAGGGCCAGTATTTGTCAAATTTGGACAACTGCTCTCAACTCGCCAAGATTTAATAGCACCTGATTTTATTGTAGAATTATCCAAACTACAAAGCCAAGTGAAGCCTTTTCCGGGTGTAATAGCCAAGCAAATTGTCGAAACTTCACTAAAAACCTCCCTAGATAATATCTTTAGTAGTTTTAGCGATGAAGCAATAGCTTCAGCCTCAATTGCCCAAGTTCATAAAGCAGTTTTAAAAGAAACGGGTGAACAAGTAGCAGTTAAAATTTTACGCCCTGATATTGGAGAGATTATCGCAGGTGATATAAAAGTACTTCAACTAGCTGCATGGTTTATAGAAAAAACATTTAAAGATGGTAAACGCCTAAAACCACAAGACGTGATTCAAGAATTCAAAAAAACGATCACTGCTGAATTGGACTTTTTACAAGAAGCTGCCAATGCCACCGAGCTTGCCAGGCTACACAAAAATGACCCTAAAATAATCATCCCTGAAATATTTTATGATTATTGCACTGATCATGTATTGGTTCTAGAGTGGATGGACGGCATACCTATTGCTGATATCAAACAACTAAAAGCTAATGACATAAATTTAGAAACCTTATCACATAACGGAGTAAATATATTTTATACTCAAGTATTTAATTATGGCTTTTTTCATGCTGATATGCACCCTGGCAATATCTTATGTGACAAAGATGGACGCTATATTGCACTTGATTTTGGGATAGTTGGCTGTTTAGCTGAAGAAGACAAGCGTTATTTAGCTATTAATATTCTGGCGTTTTTTAATCGTGATTATAAAACAGTTGCCCGTACCCACGTAGAATCAGGGTGGGCACCACTTGATACCCCTATAGAAGAGCTAGAAGGAGCTATAAGAACCGTATGCGAACCAATATTTAATAAACCACTAGCTGAAATTTCTTTTGGACAAGTCTTAATTAAATTATTCCAAGTATCGCGTAGATTTAATATTACCGTACAACCCCAGCTATTATTATTACAAAAAACTATTGTCAATGTTGAGGGTATGGGACGAATGCTCAACCCTAACCTTGATTTATGGGTTACTGCCAAACCAATATTAGAAAAATGGATGCATAAACAAATGGGCTTTAGAGGCTTTATCAACAATCTAAAAACCGAGCTACCATATTGGTCATATTCATTACCAACACTACCACGTAAATTCTCTGCAAGTCTTAGTACCAGTAAAGAAGTACAAAATCTTAATGGTGTTTTAACAAAATTACTCCTAAGTTATCAAAGACAGAATCGAATCTTGCTGCTACTTATTGTAGTACTAATTGTTGTTTTATGGATAAAACTATAATGGAGTGTGTAGTAATAGCTGATGGTAACAGCTATAAATTGGCAACAATTATCGAGAGCCACAAAAACCATTCTCAAATAGAGCTATTCGAAGATAAAACCAAGAAGAAAATCAAACAAAACCAGATTATCTTTACAATAACTGAAGATATAAAAAATTTTAACCAAGAATTACAAGCAACTGTACCACAAATAGACATTCCGCTTTTATCAGAACTAATAAATGAGAATGAAAAAAACTCTCTTGAAATACTAAGTAGTATTTATTTTGGGGATGATGCAACACTTAGTCAAAAGACCTCATTGTTGTTTAAATTGGCTGATAGTCATATAGAATTTCATAATTATCAAGATGGTTCATTTAGTAAATGTTCTAATGAAGAACAACAACAACGTCTTCTTAGTTTTAATAAACAAAAACAAGCCCAAGAACAATATCAATATTATCGCTCATTATTTGTTGATGCAATTGATAATAATAGCAAGCTTGATAATCCAGATATAGATGTATTTAAAACTCTTCATAAACCAGACAAACACTCAGCTATATATAAGGTACTTCATCACTTAGCAATTGAGTATAAATCAACTCCACTTGAAATCTTTCATAAAGTAGGTTTGGTGAATGATTTAGCAGAATTTTTCATAACTTCATTTACCCGTGATAATTCTTTCATAACACCTGAAGACACCGAGCAAGTAATTGATACAACCACTCTAAATCAAAGATTTGACCTAAAAGTATTTTCTATTGATGATTCAAGTACCACTGAAATTGATGATGCTTTTTCTGTTGAGATAACTGATAATGGTTATATTATAGGTATCCATATAGCAGCCCCTGCACTAGATACCTCGCTTAATGAAGCAGTTGCTAATAATATATCAACTATATATTACCCTGGTAATAAAATAACTATGTTACCTATGAATATCATTAATAAATACAGTTTATGGGAACAAACATCGACTCCAGTTGTTAGTATTTTCTTTAACTTAGATAGTGAATTAAATGTTTTAGAATACACCTCAAGCCTAAATATGGTTAAAATTGATGCTAATTTACGTATCGAGGCGCTAGAAAATTTATTTAATCAGGAAAATTTAGAAGTTGAACATGGTTATCCATATGAAAGCGAACTAAAATTATTATATAAATTTGCATGTATACTCGAAGAAAAACGTGGCAAACCATCAGTAAATAATTTATTTACTGATTATAGCTTTAATTTTGTAGATAATAAAATTGAAATTAAACCCCGCATTCGTGGTAACCCTATTGATAAGCTAGTAAGTGAATTAATGATACTGGCTAATTGTAGCTGGGGGCGGATGCTGACTAACTCTTTTATTCCCGCAATTTACCGCGTAAAACAACCTAATTATCCTGTCAAGATGACATTAAGCCCTGACTCGCATACTGGATTAAATGTTGATTATTACACTTGGTCAACATCTCCACTACGTCGCAGTGCTGACTTTATAAATCAAAAACAAATTATCAGTATGATAAATAAATCAAAAGATTTTTATACAATTGCTGACCCAGATTTATGTGAAGTAGTTGATAATTTTGATACTAAATATGCAAAATACATAGATTTTCAAAATAAGATGGAACGTTATTGGTCTTTGAAATATCTTATTCAAGAAAAGAGCAGTGAGATTGAAGGGACATTTTTATATAAATCCACTGTTTCATTATCAGGAGTACCAATTCAAATTGATGTTGCAAATTTCTCGACCCCAAAACCTAAAGGCACTAAGCTACGCCTGAAGATATATAATATCAATCTATCCACAATAAATTTTGATTTTAAGATTATAAGTATTGAAGAAGTATAGTAGAAAATACTTCGAAAAAAGAAAATATATCCGTCATCGAAGCAGAAGGCTGGGATCCATGCTCTTGCTCTATTAGCATTTTAGGATATGGGCCCCAAACTCGTGACAAGACAGCATCTCGTTTTTGTTTGGGATGACGATAACAATAAAGACCTCGCAGTTACTATAGGTCTTTAGAGTGGCTTGCTAGGTAATCAGCAACTCCACTAATGCTTGCTTTCATTCCAGCTTTGCCTTTATTCCAGCCCGCAGGACATACTTCACCGTGCTCTTCAGTAAACTGAAGAGCATCAACCATACGAATCATTTCATCAATATTACGTCCAAGTGGCAAGTCATTAACTACCATATGGCGTACTATCCCTTTAGTATCGATTAAGAAAGAACCGCGATAAGCCATTCCACCAGGTGATTCAACACCATAAGCACGACTAATGTCATGGTTCATATCAGCAGCTAATGTATAACCAACTTCTCCAATACCACCTTTTTCAACTGGAGTATTTTTCCAAGCATTATGAGTAAAGTGTGAATCAATTGATACACCAATAACCTCAACATTTTTTGCTTTAAAATCAGCCAAACGATGATCAAATGCGATTAATTCAGAAGGACATACAAAAGTAAAATCTAATGGATAGAAAAATACAACTGCATATTTACCCTTTGTAGCATCTTTAAAATTATAATTATCTACAAGTTCACCATTACCAAGAACTGCAGGTACTGTAAAATCAGGGGCAGAATACCCAATAATTACTTGATGATCATTACAACCACATCCACAACAACACCCACACTCATCATTTGAATTACAATTTGTAATATTACTCATATATAAACTCCTTTTAAATAATATATGCAATCTAGATTTTATCATCTTATACAATAGCTGATGTAGCTTTATTCCAAAATTCTTATACAGCATAAACTTTTTTAAAAAAATTATAAAAAGTGTTGCTATATATTTATTGCTTGTGCTATAATGCTGTCAAAGTAGGTATTGATTTGCCTCTATTGGTAATTGAGACAATGCTTTCTGCACTAAAACTTAGTTGTACATTTTTAAGGAAACTAAACATGAAAAAACTATTAGTAGCTTTACTTTCTGCTGCTTTTGTAACTTCTGCATTTGCTGTTGAAGCTTCTGCTCCTGAAGTTAAAAAAGAAGCTGTTGTTAACAATTCTATGATGGCTAAGACTGAAGCTTCTTCTGCTAAACACAGCAAGAAACACAGTAAAAAACATCACAAATCACATAAAGCCGCTTCTGCTGCTTAATTAACTTTTTTTAACATTAAGGAATAACAATGAAAAAATTATTAGGTCTTCTAATTGCTGCATCTTTATTTGCTGGTTGCTCTTCTGATAACGAACCAGTTAATGGTAACCCAACTTTAGTTGTAGTTAAGCATAAAAACGCTTCTGGCGCTCACAAGCACCATAAGAAACATGCTAGTACTCCTGCTTCAAAAATGGGCAGCTAATACTAAGAAATTAGTTTCAAGCCGAAAGTTAAAACTTTCGGTTTTTTTATTTTAAAGCCACAAAAAATGCAAACTTATCCAATGACTATAAACGGCGCTAAACTACTTGATGAAGAGCTAGTACGCCTAAAATCTATTGAGAGACCGGCTGTTATCAAAGCAATTGCTGAAGCTAGAAGCCATGGTGATCTTTCTGAGAATGCCGAATACGATGCTGCTAAAGAAAAACAAGCATTTGTTGAAGGGCGAATAGCAGATATTGAAGCACGCCTTAGTCGTGCAAATATAATTGACCCAAGCAAAATTGCCAATGATGGCAGAATAATTTTTGGTGCGACTGTAGAATTACTCGATTTAGAAACCGAGAATGAAGTTCGTTACCAAATCGTAGGGGATGATGAAGCTGATTTGAAGTTTTCCAAAATCTCCGTAAACTCACCAGTTGCAAGAAGCCTTATTGGCAAAGAAATTGGTAGCGTTGTAGAGGTCAAAACCCCAAACGGAACCAAAGAATATGAGATAATAAATTTCTCTTTCTAAATTAAATTATGGTAGAATATATCACTGATATTTTTTTAATATAATAAAGGAGCTTTTATGAAAAAATTACTTGGAACGCTTTTATTGGCGTCAAGCTTTGTAGCTGTTGCTGATGGTAATAACTTATACGTTGGCGTAGGTGCTGGTGCTGGTTGGAATGATATCCAAAGTCCAGCCGCGTCTTTTCGTTTAGACGGTGGTTACAACTTTAGTGACAACTGGGCTCTTGAAGCAGGTACTACAGGATTAACTCAATCAGGTGGCACACCAAATCAAAGTATGCAATATTATGATTTATCTGTTAAAGGAACACTACCTTTAAGTGATGCGTTTGGAGTATTTGCTCAAGTCGGTGGTGCTTATGGATCACCTGGTGCTACTGTTTACACAGACTGTAACAGAGGAGACTCTTGCACTGGACTAAATCAACAAGCTGGATGGAACGCTCTAACAGCAGTTGGAGTTCAACTTAACATTAGCCGTCAGTTCTCTCTAAACTTAACTAATTACTATTACTATGGCGCTAATACTCCTCAAGGGAATTCAAACGTTCTCTTAGGTGGTGCTAAATTTAATTTCTAATTAGAAGTTTAATTTCTAGTAAAACAAAACCCCAGGATTATCTGGGGTTTAATTTTAACTACTCTTCGGTAAAATAATTACCATCAATCAATTGCTCATGATTTAGAACTGCTCTTATTCTGGCAACAATCATTTCTAATGCTGCTTTATTGGCCCCATGAGGGATTATGATATGCGAATAACGTTTGGTTGGCTCAACAAATTGGTTATGCATTGGACGAACATACTCAGAATACTGCTTAATCACACTCTCAGCCGTACGCCCACGCTCACTAATATCACGCTGTAAACGTCTAATAAAGCGAATATCAGGTGCAGTATCAACATAAATCTTAAGCGCCATTAAATGCCTCAATGATTGATCCATAAGAGCAAATATACCCTCAAATATTACAATACGACTTGGCATAACTGTTATAGTGTCAGGTTTTCTAGTATGAAAGGCAAAATCATAAGTTGGCATTTCAATTGGCACACCATTATATAGATCATTTATGTGTTGTTTTAATAAATCCCAGTCAAAAGCATCAGGGTGATCAAAATTAACTTTATTACGTTCCTCTAAGCTTAAATGAGATATATCTTTATAATAATAATCCTGCATAATAACCGCAGGTTTGTCATCTCCACTAGCATTAATTATATGCTCAGTTACTGTTGATTTCCCAGAACCAGAGCCACCAGCAACACCAATTATAAAAGTTTCCATCTTAATTACCCCGTATATTCTTCTTTAAATAATAGCTCTTTAAGCATTTTAAGCTCATCACGACACTTAGCAGCTTTTTCAAACTCCAAATTGATTACATGAAGCTTCATTTGTTTTTCAGTTTGCTTGATTAATTTAGCTAACTCTTTGTCTGATAAGTGCTTAGGTAATTTAATTTCAAGTTTTTCTTTGTAAATACCATCTATTATATCATTAATTGGCTTAATTATTGTCATTGGTGTTATGCCATTCTCTTGATTATATTGTAATTGCTTATTACGACGGCGTGTCGTCTCATCAATGGCCTTTTGCATAGAATTGGTAATTTTAGCTGCATAAAAAATCGCATGCCCATTGATATGTCTTGCTGCGCGTCCTACAGTTTGAATTAATGAACGCTCAGACCTTAAAAAACCCTCTTTATCAGCATCAAGTATTGCAACTAAACTAACTTCTGGCATATCTAGGCCTTCACGAAGTAGATTAACTCCAACCAAGACATCAAATAGCCCAAGGCGTAAGTCACGAATAATTTCAACACGCTCAACTGTATCAATATCTGAATGTAAATAGCGAATTTTAATTCCATTCTCGCTATAATACTCCGCCAATTTCTCAGCCATTTTTTTGGTAAGAGTAGTTACCAAAACCCGCTCATTTTTATCACGCCTAAGTTTAATCTCACCGAGTAAATCGTCAACCTGGTGATTTACATCTCGTATTTCAATTACTGGATCAACTAGCCCTGTAGGACGTACCACCTGCTCTACCAGATTATCTTCATGTTCTTTTTCATAATTCCCTGGAGTGGCTGAAACAAATACTGCTTGAGGCATGCGCTTTTCAAATTCAGTAAATTTAAGTGGTCGATTATCAATTGCTGAAGGTAGCCTAAAGCCATAGTCAATTAAATTTTGTTTTCTTGCTCTATCACCATTATACATCCCACCAATTTGAGAAATCGTAACATGCGATTCATCAATAAACAATATGCTGCTATCAGGTAAATAATCAATCAAGGTTGGCGGCGGCTCACCACTAGTTCTACCAGTTAAATGACGGGAATAGTTTTCAATACCTTTACAAAAACCTATTTCTGTAAGCATCTCGAGATCAAACTCAGTTCTTTGGCGAATTCGATAAGCTTCCACCATCTTCCCTGCTGCTTCGTATTCTTTAACCCTAATTTCAAGCTCAGCTTTAATGCTACTTGTTGCTGCTATAACAGTATCTTTTGGGGTAACATAATGTGATGATGGAAAGACAGTAAACCGTGACAATCTTTGTTGTATCTTACCTGTTAGCGGGTCAAATAATGCTAACATCTCAATTTCATCATCAAAGAGACTTATTCTAACAGCTTCCTCAAAATGTTCCGCTGGAAAGACATCTATTACATCACCTCTAACTCTAAAAGTGCCACGCCGAAAGTCGATATCTGATCTTTCATACTGCATAGCTACTAGTCTTGAAATAATATCTTTATGCTCGATTTTTTCATGCTCACGTAGATGAAGTATCATTTCTTGATAGGCTTTTTCTTCACCTAAGCCATAGATAGCTGATACTGTCGCGATAATAATTACATCATCCCTCGATAAGAGTGACTTAGTAGCTGAAAGCCGCATTTGTTCAATATGATCGTTGATACTAGAATCTTTTTCGATAAATAAATCTTTATGAGGGACATATGCTTCAGGCTGATAGTAATCGTAATAAGATACGAAATATTCCACCGCATTTTCAGGAAAGAAACCTCTAAATTCGGCATAGAGCTGTGCTGCTAGAGTTTTATTATGTGCCATAACTAATGCGGGGCGACCAGTTCGCGCAATCACATTAGCCATAGTGAAGGTTTTTCCACTACCGGTAACACCAAGCAATGTTTGACACATAAGTCCGTCATTGACACCATCAACTAAGGACTTAATAGCCTGTACTTGGTCACCGGCTGGAAGATACTCGCTTTTTAGTTTGAAAGGGCTACCTAGGTAGGTAACTAAATCTGTCATTTATATTAACGTCTGTCGCTTCCACTAAAAGCTAATATAATTTGTAGTAAACTAGTGAATAAATTATATAGGCTAACATATAAAGTCAATGTTGCTGAAATATAGTTAGTCTCACCACCTCTAACGATTTGGTTTAGCTGCCACAAAATCATTAGTGAAGAAAATATTACAAATGCTCCGCAAATCATTAGATGAAATACTGGAGTTCTAAGAAATATACTAGCTATGATAGCTATAAAAAGCACAACCCCACCAACTGCCAAAAAGTTAGTCAAAAAGGTCATTTCTTTTTTAACTACAAATGCAATAGCGCTCATCACAAAAAACACCGCTGAAGTAAGTAATGCAGCTAATAAAATAAGACTTCCGCCATTAGGTACGCGTAAAGCAAACTGTAGTAATGGTCCTAGTAGTAAACCCATCATAAAAGTAAATAGCATCATCCAGACAATACCAGCAAAACTATTTTTATTCTTTTCAACCATAAACATCATAAAATATAAACCAGCCATTAGAAGTAAAGAACCCATGATCGGACTAGTTCTTAAAAACATAAAAGAGAAATTAATACCAAGAAGAGCACCAATAGCCGTTGGCAATAGCGACAAAGCCAATAACATATAAGTGTTTTTTAATACTTCTTGACGAATTTCTGCTGACGGAGCAGCAGTTTGGTACATTTGACTTTGATAGTTCATTTCATATCCTTTTGAAATTAAGTTTTATCTTATAGTATTATATAGTATCTAACATATTAAAATCAAGCATTTAGCTATATTAAATTTTAAAACGAGATATTCTTAATTATTATCTATTAATTAAATAACTTAATTATCGTTAAAAAAATACCCGACAAAAGCACACACATTGGAAAAGTTAATACCCAAGCAGTAACTATATTTTTAACAACATTCCAATTAATACCCGTACGCCCCGATCCAGAATTACCTGCTCCCATAATTGAACCTGATACAGCATGCGTAGTACTTAGAGGGACACCAAAACGAGAACCTGCAAATAAAATCATTGCAGAACTAAGTTCAGCAGCAAAGCCACTCGATGGTTCTAATTTGGCAACCCTAGTACTTAAAGTTTTGATAATTCGCATACCACCAGCCATAGTACCTGCGGCCATGCAAAAGGCACAAGCAAATATAACCCATCTAGGAACATCGGCACTTTGAATTAGATGGAAGTTAAATAATGTTAGAGTAATTATCCCCATGGTTTTTTGAGCATCATTGGAGCCATGACTAAAAGATAGAAAAGCCGTTGATAAAACCTGTAACTCACGAATAAAATTGTTTGTTTTTCTAGGCTCAGTGTTATTTTTTAGAAAACGCCTAATAAGCATGACAATCAACATCGCAACTACAAAACCGATAAGTGGTGAAATAACCATTGGTATCATAACTTTATATAGAATAGTCATATAGTTAATTACTTTATAGCCACTATTAAATATAATAGCCCCAACTAGTCCACCTATCAAAGCATGAGAAGAACTAGAAGGGATACCAAAATACCAAGTAAGAAGATTCCATGTAATTGCTGATAATAAGGCTGCCAAAATCACACTTTGTGTTGCTAGAGCTGGATCAGCAAATCCTTTAGCTATTGTTACTGCAACTGCAGTACCACTAAAAGCACCTATTAAGTTAAATATAGCTGAAATTGAAATCGCCTGAAATGGCTCAAGTGATTTAGTTGATATTGAAGTTGCAACTGCATTTGCAGTATCATGAAAACCATTACTAAACTCAAAAAACAAAGCTATTGCAATTAGTATAATTGCAAATAAAGGTATGTCCATATTATTACTCTATCTCCAAAGATTATTTATATATTTTTAACGGAAACCTGCACTACTAAGTCAGAAGCACTAACAGATACATCAATTACGCCATCTATATTTTTATAAATCTCTTTTAATTTTAAGATCATCAATGTATCAAATTTACCTGAGTACATTTCAGTGACTGCTTGGCGTAAATCTTCGATACCATTTTCTTCTAATTCATTAATTTTATCACTAGATTTTATAATATTATCAGTATTACCAAGCTTCAAAGCAGTAACACAATCAACCAAAGCCCTAGTAATTTGTAATAATGTATTGGCATTTTTTACTAAAATATCATCGGAATTTGCATCTATATCATAGATCTTTAGTTTAGTACCAATCTTGATGATACGTTTAGTAAGCTTATTCAAAAGCCCTGACAACTCTTGAATATCACCTCTATCAATTGGAGTAATAAACATACTATTTAAAGATTGTAGCGTTTTTTTATTATTATCAATTGATTTTTGTTTTAGTAAACGTAAATTAGTAAACATTTGCCCAAGCAATTCTTCATTCTTACAATTTAAAATATCTACAAATATTTTTGCTGCATCATTTGCATAAATCGCGGCTTGTTCAAACAAGATAAAAAATACATCACCTTTAGCGGGTACTAGTGATTTTATAATTCTACGTAACACATCTATCTCCAAAAAAAATCATGTAGCTTATGACCAAAATGTCATGACGGTATAATATCATAACCCCAAAAATATTTTAGCTATTTTATAAATAACCATCTAGCAAATACAAATTAGCTAAAAAAAACCGTATGTTAGAGCATAATTTCAGTGCTACTTAGCTGTTTCATTACCAAATCTGGGGTTATATTATTAAGACAATTATAATGCCCAAATCGACAAGTACGTTCAAAACACGGAGAGCAATCAAGCTTTAATTGTAAAGTTTGTGCTTTTTTAGATAATGGCGGTGTAAATAAAGTCGATGTTGAGCCATAAATAGCTATCACATTGGTGTTAGTTGCACAAGCGATATGCATTAACCCTGAGTCATTAGTTATCACATATTTTGCCTTTGCCAAGATATCAACAGTATCAGATAAGCTAGTTTTGCCACATAAGTCAAAAACATTAGTTTTATCATTTATTTGGTTTATAATCGAACTGCTAATATCGGTATCTTTACTAGATCCAAGAATAACAATCTGAGAAGCAGTTAATAAATCAGCTAACTTTGCAAAATGCTCTGGGGGCCAACGTTTCGCTGGCCCATACTCTGCTGCTGGGCAAAACACTATTATAGGTATTTCGCTATTTATATTGAATTTTTCTAGGAGTAGTTTTTGATTTATGATATCAACTGACAATTCTGGCCACTCTATAATATCAGGCTTTTTGCCGTTATTTGCAAGAGTACAAAACCTATCAATCATAAGCGGTAGTTTGGCTTTATCTAGTTTATATATATCATTAAGCAGCACATAGCGACTCTCCCCCACAAAACCAGTTCGCTTTTTTATTTTAGCAAAGAATGGTGTAATTGCTGATTTGAGAGAGTTTGGTAATACGATAACCTGATTATAGTTATTTTTACGTAAATTAAACCCTGATTTTATTCTTTGTAGTAGGTTAAGTTTTCCATGTGGAAATGGATTGATAATTATATTATTAACTTCTGGCATACGAGAAATCAAACCACCAGCAAAGCTTGGGGCAAATACATCAAGCACTAAGCTCTCTTTATGTTTTTTTTTGAGAGCTTTAAATAATGTCTGTGCCATTACCATATCCCCAACCCATGCTGGAGCTATAATCAGGATTTTATAATGCATATTTTAATTCACCTAAAACATTATTCTAACTTATAACAAACAAATTATAGCACATTATTTGGTGGTATAATTATGCTTAAGAAAAAACTTATCCAAAGGGAATAATCATGCATAATCTATTTAACACCAAATCAAACCTCTCTACAAAATCAGGCAAAACATACACTTACTACTCGCTACCTAAATTATCCAAACAAGGATTCAATATCAAAAAACTACCGGTTTGTATCCGTATAGTTCTAGAATCAGTACTACGTAACTATGATGGTATTAAAGTAAATGAAGAACATGTGAAACAATTAGCTTCATGGCTACCTAATGCCACTCGTACTAATGAAATTCCTTTTGTGGTTGCTAGAATTGTACTTCAAGATTTCACAGGAGTACCACTTTTATGTGATTTAGCAGCTATGAGAAGTGTTGCTGATAAACTAGGTAAAAACCCAAAAACTATCGAGCCATTAGTACCAGTTGATCTGGTAGTTGATCATTCAGTACAGATTGATTATTATGGGACTACCAATGCTCTACATCAAAATATGGAATTAGAATTCCACCGTAATAAAGAACGCTATCAATTCCTAAAATGGGGTATGCAAGCATTTGACACTTTTGGTGTTGTACCACCAGGAATAGGGATTGTACATCAAGTGAATCTTGAATATTTCTTCCGCGGTGTTAGAACCAATAACGATGTAGTATATCCAGACACTCTCGTTGGTACTGATTCCCACACTACAATGATTAATGGTGTTGGTGTTGTTGGTTGGGGTGTTGGTGGAATTGAAGCTGAAGCAGGTATGCTTGGACAACCTGTATATTTCCTAACTCCTGATGTAGTTGGTGTTGAACTAAAAAACAAACTTAGTGAAGGTATCACTGCTACTGACTTAGTACTAAAAATAACTGAAATGCTCAGAAGCGCCAAAGTGGTAGGTAAATTCGTAGAATTTTATGGTGAAGGTGCTGCTAGTTTATCAGTTACTGATAGAGCTACTATTGCCAATATGGCACCTGAATATGGTGCTACCATGGGTTACTTCCCACCTGATGCTGCAACAGTTAAATTTTTAAAAGCAACTGGTAAGAGTACTGAACAAGCTGAACTATTTGAAGAATACTTCAAAGCTCAAGAGTTATTCGGTATGCCAAAGGCTGGAGAAATTGAGTATTCAACTCATTTATCACTTGATTTATCAACCATCAAACCAGCTCTTGCAGGACCAAAACGTCCTCAAGATAGAATTGAATTAAATGATATGGCTAAAAACTACAATAACCTATTTAGTAAACCTATTGCTGACAATGGATTTAATAAAAACTCTGAGCAATTAACTAAGCGTTACCCAACTAAGTTAGAAGGTGTTGATGTTGGTAATGGAGATGTATTAATTGCAGCAATTACTTCTTGTACCAACACTTCAAATCCAAGTGTTATGATTGCAGCTGGGATACTTGCCAAAAAAGCTGTCGCTAAAGGCTTAAGTGTACATAAACGTGTAAAAACCTCTCTTGCTCCAGGGTCTCGTGTAGTAACCGAGTATCTAGATAAGGCAGGTCTTAGTGAGTCTTTAAACAAATTAGGATTCAATCTAGCTGGTTATGGCTGCACAACTTGTATCGGAAACGCTGGAGATCTCAAACCAGAACTACTTGAAGTAATTGTCAAAGAAGATTTAATCGGTGCTGCGGTATTATCTGGAAACCGTAACTTTGAAGCTCGTATACACCCAAATGTTAAGGCAAATTTCTTAGCTTCTCCTCCTTTAGTAGTTGCTTTTGCTATTGCAGGACGTGCTAATATCGATTTAAGTACTGAGGCTTTAGGAATTGGGCATGATGGTCGTGAAGTATTTCTAAAAGACATTTGGCCTACTTCTCATGAAATTAGTGAATTACTATATTTAGCTCAAGATCCAAAAGTATACAATGACTTATATGGTGACTTTACTAAAGGTAATGACTTATGGAATAATATCAAAACCAGTACTGGCAATGTATATAGTTGGCCAGAATCAACTTATATTGCTGAACCGCCATTTTTCAAAGACTTTGAAATGACTTATGGTGATATTCATGAAATTAAAAATGCTAAAACACTATTACTTCTAGGTGATTCTGTTACAACTGACCATATTTCACCTGCTGGTTCTTTTAAACCAACCACTCCTGCTGGTAAATATTTGATTGAGCATGGGGTAGAACAAAAAGAGTTTAACTCTTATGGTTCACGCCGTGGAAACCATGATGTGATGATGCGTGGTACATTTGCCAATGTGCGTATCAAAAATCTAATGTTACCACAAAATGCTGATGGTTCAAGAACTGAAGGTGGATATACATTATATGATGGTAAAGTAACTGATGTTTATGATGCTGCAATGAGCTATATCAAAAATGACGTACCAACTGTAATTTTTGCAGGTGAAGAATACGGCACGGGTAGTTCTCGTGACTGGGCTGCTAAAGGAACTCAATTACTAGGTGTGAAAGCAGTTATCGCGAAAAGTTATGAGCGTATTCACCGTTCTAATTTAGTTGGTATGGGGGTTCTTCCATTACAGTTTATTGGGTCTGAAAGTGCTACTAGCCTTAATATCACTGGTAATGAGACTTTTGATATTTTGGGTGTGTCAAACGACATCAAACCACAGCAAAACCTAACTCTAGCTATTACGTATCCAGATGGATCTAAAAAAGAAGTTAAGGTATTATGTAGAATTGATACTCCAATTGAAGTTGAATATTACAAACACGGTGGAATCCTACCGTTTGTACTACGTCAACTACTAAGCTAAACGATTTAGGGCATGGATCCCAGCCTTCGCTGGGATGACGAGAAAAAAGTACTGGGGTGAACGATATGAGTACTGCTTCGTTTCATCCACGTTACCCCAAACCAAAACATGATGGTACTTCAGTACCATGGACGTCATCCCAAACCAAAACGTGATGCTGCTACACCTATTTTGCACGTCATCCCAGACATGAATAAGATGCTGTTCGTATAGAATCTGGGATCCATGCCCTACACAAGAGAGAATATAAATTTAAATCCAAACTATAGGGTTTTTATTATTTTTAACCAAATACTCATTGGCTAGTTTAAAATGATTGCAGCCCAAAAACCCGCGATACGCTGATAATGGTGATGGATGTGTAGTAGTTAGTACAAAGTGTCTAGCACCGTCAATTAGACTAGCCTTTTTCTGAGCAAAACTTCCCCACAACATAAATACTACATTACTCGCCTTCTTACTTATTTCAGAGATAATCTTATCTGTAACAGCTTGCCAACCTATATCAGCGAGTGAATTTGGTTTATCCTTAATCACTGTAAGAGTTGCATTCAAAAGCAGCACTCCTTGATTAGCCCAAGATATCAACCTATCCCCTGAATCTATTTGAGCATTACCAAATTCAAGCTCCAACTCTTTGTATATATTACGTAATGATGGCGGAATTTTGATATCAGAATTTACCGAGAAAGCCAAGCCATTAGCTTCACCAGCACCATGGTATGGATCTTGCCCTAGAATCACGACACGAGTAGCAGCTAATTCAAATTTAGAAAATGCTCTAAAGGTATTTGAGGAATCTGGATAAATAATTTCATTGTTACTAATTTCAAAAAGCTTATTATCAATTATACGTAATTCATCAAGAAAGTTATTTAAGAATAACTCTTGATAACTCTTAGTCATCGATAAAAAACTATTTTCTAGATATTTAAACATAATTAATGTGGCATTACCCCTAAACCTTCTTTTACCAGTAGGCCATGTTTTACATTAATTACCAAACTATTAATGGCATCATTAATAATATCATCAGAAACATTTTCTGGATTTTGACTCATATGGGTGAAATTTGTTGAAATAATCCGTGCAAAACCTCCATGACCTGTAGCAATAAAATCACTAAATACTTCTTTGGTATCCATATCAATAAGTTTATACGTAATTTCAATATTTAGACTATATAATATTGATGTATTAGTAGTTCCAGAAAATACTTGTTTGACCTCATGGGCATCAATAGATTTTATAAACCCAATAAGTAAATATTTATTTGATGATTTTACCTTAGTATCAGATTCTAATGCCATATTATCAATAACTTGCATTTCTAGACTACTAGACTCCAATTGCCATTTAGTTATCAACCCAGACTCTAAAGCACCCCAATTACTTAAGGTCTTATTACCATCAAAAACGTTAAAGGTACCAGACTCTATTAATGTTTGCTTAAGTAGTGGTGTTATCTTTGGAATTTGAGTTTTAATTTGAGTGATCATCACTTGATTGAATTTACGCTCAATATCAGTTAGGTTTGATTCGGAGCTAGAAATTGAAATACTTTGAGATTCAGAACTTGATGGATAAAACAAAGTCGTAATACCAATACTATTTACTGCACTACACATCTTTATACTAATGAATATCAGTACTAAATACCGCCACATCCAATTATGCCCTACTTAATTCATGGACTAAATCAACTAAATAAGCTACATTATCAGGATTAGTTATCTGTAGTACCCCATGCCCAAGATTAAATACATGACCAGTATTATTAAAGCCATTCGCAGCTCTATAACTTCCCAAAATCCGAGTCACTTCTTTTTTAAGCGCATTTCTATCCCCAATAGCTAATAACACTGGGTCCAGATTACCTTGAAGTGCAATGTTAGCTGGAACTATAGTTCTAGCCTCTCCTATATTAATATTCCAATCAAGCCCTATAACATCAGCGCCAATTGCTGATATTTTATTTAGCCAAAGTCCTCCGCCTTTAGTAAATACTATTCGTGGTAACTTACTACCCAAATGATTTACTTGTGGAATATTTTTAAGAATCTTTTCTAAATATGGAAGCGAAAACTCAAGATAAGCTGCATCAGATAAAACCCCGCCCCAACTATCAAAAAGCATTACTATATCAACACCTGATTCAATTTGTTTAATTAAATATTGAATAATTGCATCACTTAGTTTATTTAATAACTTATGTGAAAGCTCTGGGTTATTATATAACCAACGCTTAGCATTAACATAATCTTTACTAGAGCCACCCTCTATCATATAACATGCCAGAGTAAATGGTGAACCACTAAACCCAATTAACGGTGTTGAATTTAATTCACCTTTACAGTTTTTAATCGCTGCAAATACATACTCAAGTTTAGCTAGCATATCATTCAAATCAAGATTATCAATATCTTGTTCAGTCATAATCTTATTACTAAATTTAGGACCTTCATTTTCTACAAAATTAAGCTCCATCCCCATAGCTTCAGGGATAACCAAAATATCACTAAACAAAATTGCAGCATCAAGATCAAAGCGTTTCAAAGGCTGTAATGTAACTACTGTAGCTAGCTCCGGGTTTTTACATAAATTTAAAAAACTCCCAGCTTTTGCCCTAATTTCGCGATATTCAGGTAAATAACGCCCAGCTTGACGCATAAGCCAAATCGGGGTATGCTCTATTTTTTGATGATTAATACTATTTAAAATTTGACTACTCATTTATACTCTTCTTTAGACTTCAGATACTTAGATAATTCGTTTAATGCTTTTGTATATACATCTTGTTTGAAGCTAACTACTTGTTCAATAGGTAGCCAATAATCAACCCAGCGCCAACCATCAAACTCTTGTTCTTTATAAAATTTAACATTAATATGATGATCTTTACCTAAAAATTTAAGTAAAAACCAAATCTGCTTTTGTCCACGATAAAAATTGTTATTACCGCGATTATAGACTCCAGGAACATCATAATATAACCAATTAGACGTTTTGCCTATTATCTCTATATGCTCTGGAAGTAGACCTAATTCTTCATTAAGCTCACGAAGCATAGCTTCTTCTGGATCTTCAGATCCAGCGATTCCGCCTTGTGGAAACTGCCACGAGTCTTCACCTTTTCTTCTACCCCATAATACTTCATTATTTCGATTTAATAAGACTATCCCCACATTTGGGCGATATCCGTCACTATCGATCATTTTGCACCCTCTTTTTGATTCTATTACCTGCTAGATTTTATCATATAGAGTAACTATTGAATTGTTTATTACCAATTTTATTATAATATGCAAGTGGAAAACAATGCTAAAATCACGGTAATAAATAAAATAATCATTTAGGGAAATTGCATGGATAAGCTTAGCACAGGCAACTTATTAATCGAATTTTTAACTGAAGAATTGCCACCTATAAACTTAGAAAAAAACATTGGTGAATCATTCGCAGCACTGTTGTTTAATGAATTAAAAAACTATACTTCGACTACACCTGAATTTTTTGTAACTCCAAGACGCTTTGCTTGTCTTTTTAAACAAATATCAGCTACTACTATTGATCAAACAATCTATAAAAAAGGGCCATCAATCATATCTGGACTTAAAGATAATGAACCAACTAATGCACTTAGGGGATTTATGAAGTCATGCTCTATTGATGATTTTCAAAAATTAGAACAAAGAGATGATGGCTATTTTTATGCTAAACAAACAATTCCCGGACAATCTTTGTTAGCTATACTACCTCCTATGATTGAAACAGCTCTAAAGAAGCTCCCAGTTGCTAAAAGTATGCGTTCAGGTAACAATAACTACTCTTTTGTCCGCCCAATTCATAATTTGATGATTATATTTAATGATAAAGTTATTTGTGAAGATAGTAGTATTTTTGGCTTATCGCCTGTTAATTACACTTATGGGCACCGTGTAATGAGTACAGGTAAAATAATACTTACTGATGCACTAAAATACTCCGAAATTCTATATACAAATGGCAGCGTGATTGCTAGTTTTGTAGAACGAAGAAATAGTATCAAAGAAGAACTAAATAAAAAAGCAGAAAAACTAAACCTTCAAATAAATCATATCGATAATTTACTTGACGAAGTAACTGCTTTAGTAGAACATCCTGTTGTATTAGTTGGTGAATTCAACCCTGAATTTCTACAAGTTCCGCAGGAATGTTTGATTTTATCAATGGCAAAAAATCAAAAATATTTTGCCTTAGTGGATGCTAATAATAAACTAAGTAATAAATTTCTTTTTGTAGCTAATATTGCTTCAACCAATCCTCAAGTGATAATAAATGGGAATGAAAAAGTGCTGTCGGCAAGACTTAGTGATGCCAAATTTTTCTATGACGTAGATAGAAATCATAGCTTAGAATATTTCAATGATAAGTTACAATCTGTTGTCTACCATAATAAACTAGGTTCACAATATGATAGGATACAACGGCTTCAAAAAATCGCACCACAAATAGCTACACTTATGAAATTAAAACAAGAAGAGTCAGAAACTACTGCCAAATTACTAAAATTTGACCTAAACACTGAGATGGTAGGCGAATTTCCTGAACTTCAAGGCGTAATGGGCAAATATTATGCACTTTATTACAATCAAAGCTACGACATCGCTAACGCTATTGAAAAACACTATTATCCTCGTTTTAGTGGCGACATCCTTCCTGATACGCCTCTTGCTATAACTATGGCACTAGGTGACAAGCTTGAAACAATAGTAGGTATCTGGGGTATAGGATTAGTTCCAAGTGGCGAAAAAGACCCATTTGCACTAAGACGTGCCGCTCTTGGTATTGCAAGAATCTTATTAGAATACGACCTTAATTTACATAGTTTATTAAAAATCACTTTTGAGGCTTTTAGTGGTTTCAACTTAAACCTAGGTACACAAGATGAAGTATATAAATTTATTCTAGAACGTCTAAATAATTATTTGGTAAATGTTGAAAACTACCCAATTAGTCTAGTCAATAGTGTTCTATTACCAAAACCACCTAGTTTCAATTATCTACATAGCTTACTAAGAAGCTTACAACAGTTTAGTAGTAGCAATAGTCAATTAATTAATGCTAATAAACGCATTAAAAATATTCTAGAAAAAAATGGTTACAATACTCAAGCAGTATCAGATAAACCAAATCCCAGCTTATTTAAAGTTGCCGAAGAGCAAAATTTGTATAATATTTATATAAAAAATGTTAGCACTCTTGAGAAATACTCTAAAGAGCAAAACTGGGATAGTTTCTTTGCAACTTTATCCAATTTTAATGAAGCAATCAGTAATTTTTTTGATAATGTTATGGTTATGGACAAGGATGAAAGCATTAAGAAAAACCGTATTGATTTACTAAAATATATGTATGATACTTTTAATCAAGTATGTGAATTGGCGGAAATATAATTATGAAAATAATAATCCTCGATAGAGATGGCGTTATCAATCACGATAGTACTGAGTTTATAAAAAATGCTGATGAGTGGGAACCAATTGCTGGAAGTATTGAAGCTATAGCAAATCTTACTCAAGCAGGTTATAAAGTTGTAGTTTGTACCAATCAATCTGGAATAGGACGCAAATTATACAGCATGGAAGACCTAAACTTGATTCATGAAAAAATGCATAAAATAGTTGAACAAGAAGGTGGTGAGATTGTGGCAATTTTCTTCTGTCCGCATAAGGCAGATGATAACTGCAGTTGTCGTAAACCTAAGCCATCTATGATTTTAGATATAGTAGATAGATTTAATATTGATAATGTAAGTAATCTAATGTTTGTTGGTGATAGTTTACGTGATTTAGAGGCAATAAGTGCTGCTGGAGGTATTCCAGTTTTGGTAAAAACTGGAAATGGTAAAAAGACTTTAGCTGATAATAACTTACCAGAAGGAACTTTGGTATTTAAAAATTTATTAGCTTTTAGTGAATATTTATTAGCTCCTAAGGAATCTGTATGAAAAACAAACTCACCCTATCTGTAGTATGGCGATCAACAATATTATGGTCAACAGTTGGTATTTGTGCATTATTGTATAATGTAATCGCCATACCTTTAATTTTTGTTCCAGTGAAGTTACGTCATAAAGTAATTAGTTCTTGGGCTTACATATTTACCTTCATGTGCAAACATGTGTGTAAGGTGACTTTTAGTGTTGATGGTCTTGAAAACCTCGTTAAGAGTCCTGCAATTATTGCAAGTAATCACCAATCAGCATGGGAGACGATAGCTTTTGAAACAATTTTCCCCCAACATGTGTGGATACTAAAGCGTGAAATACTTAGACTGCCTATTTTTGGTTGGACTATTGCTACATTGTCCCCCATTGCAATTAATCGCGCCAAAGGCTCGGCCGCAATACAACAAATTCTCACTCAAAGTGTTAATAGGATAAAAAAAGGCTTTTGGATTCTAGCTTTTCCAGAAGGCACTCGTGTGGCTCCAGGGGTCAAAGTTCCATATAAAATAGGAGTTGCTAAAATGGCAGAATCTTTGCAAATTCCCATAATTCCTGTAGCTCATAATGGCGGATATTGTTTGGCAAGAGCAGCATTTTGGATGTTTCCAGGTGAAATAAAAGTAATTATTGATAAACCTATTTATCCAAATAAAAGTTCTGAAGAGTTAATCCTAGAGCTCGAGCAAGTTATCAACAAAAACCTTAATACGATCACACACTAGGTATATCAAGTGTCGCGGTTTTATGTAAATTTACCACTTATTCCTGATGAAGTATTAGAGCTGCCTATGGATGTTGTACGCCATATATTGGTATTACGCCATAAGATAAATGATAATATAGTACTATTTAATGGGGATGGAACTAGTTACAACGCAAAAATAGTTGGGATTAGCCGAAAAACAGTAGAGGTAAAAATCACTGAACAAATCAAAAACAATCATTCTGAGAAGTTAAACATCCACTTATTACTGTGTATTATTGCAAATGACAAGATGGATTTGGCAATCCAAAAAGCCGTAGAGCTTGGTATTACTGAAATTACACCTATTATTAGTGAACGATCTCAAAAGCTACATACAGACAAAATCGCGAAACGAATGGAACATTGGCAAAAAATCATTATTAGTAGTTGTGAACAATGCGGGAATAATATTATCCCAAAACTAAATCACCCAATAAAATTAGACAAAGTATGTGCAAACCCAGATGGTATAAATCTAATTATGAGTACTACTGAAGGCAATCCTCAACAACAAAGTTACATACCAAAGCTTGTCCAATTATTGGTTGGATCTGAGGGTGGCTTTAGCCAAACAGAACAGGTATGTGGGTTTGTCCCACTAATGCTTGGTAATTTGATTTTTCGAAGTGAGACAGCAGTAATAGCTGGACTTAGTTATGTGCAATTAAAATATGGGAACTGGTAAAAATTTTGAAAGTGATACGTAATGACAAAAATACAATCAACATTTAATCGTAATCCTAAAAACTGGCTAAAAGATGCTTGGCACTTGGCTCGTCCATACTGGATAAGCGATCAAAAATATATATCTATTGCACTAATTACTCTAGTTATTATATTTAATCTACTTTCAGTATATGTATCCGTTCTACTTAATAAATGGAATAATGGATTTTATGATGCCATTCAACGCTACGATAAAAATGCTTTTATTGCTTTGATATACAAATTTTTAATGATTGCATTTTTTTATATTCTATTTCAGATATTAGCGTATTATTTTCGTAAGTTCTTAGAAATACGATGGAGGCGTTGGCTAACTAATTTTTATCTAGATGAATGGTTTAATAAAAAGTCCTATTATAAAATGCGCTTCCTTAACCAAATAAGTGATAACCCTGATCAAAGGATAAGTGAAGATATCAATAGCTTTATAACTTCAACTCTAAATTTAACTCTTGGTTTATTAACTTCTGTAGTTTCTTTAGTATCATTTGTAATTATACTTTGGAATATATCAGGAGTTATTGAATTTAACTTTCTTCATCACCATTATAAAATCAAAGGGTTTATGGTTTATGCAGCTCTTTTTTATTCTATTATTGGTACTTACTTAACATTTAAAATTGGTAAAAAGTTAATTAATCTTAACTTTCAACAACAATTATATGAGGCCGACTTTCGTTATGGACTAATGAGGGTACGTGAATATGGTGAAAATATTGCCTTTTATAATGGTGAAGCTCAAGAACAATTAGGCTTAACTAAGCGATTTAATAATGTAGTTAATAATTTTGTTGCTCTAATTTATCGTCAGATGAAGCTTAATATTTTCGAAAGCTGGTACGGACAATTAGCAAGTATTTTTCCTATCATAGTAGCAGCTCCGAGATATTTTGCCAAAGCTATCCAGCTCGGTGACTTGACGCAAATCTTATCAGCTTTTGCTCATGTACAAAACTCTTTATCCTATTTTATAGACTCTTACTCTTCATTATCAAGTTGGCGCGCAGTAATGGATCGCTTGTATGGTTTCCAAAATCAAATGCATGAAGCTCAAGATCTTGAAGGAGTTGCCATAAGTTCTGGTGATAAATATTTGGAATTGAGTAATTTTGCTATCAAACTCCTTACTGGTGAAATTTTACAAAATAATATTGATATTAGTTTAGTTAGTGGTGATAAATTATTAATCAGTGGATGCTCTGGAATAGGTAAAACAACACTTCTTCGTGCTATTGCTGGTTTATGGCCATTTAGTGAGGGTAATATATCTCAAATTCCAAATTTAAAATCAATATTTATCGCTCAGCGCCCATATTTACCATACGGTAGCCTAAAAGCTGCAATATGTTATCCTATGTTTGATAATTTGCCTACAGATGACGAGTTAATTTTATTACTTAAAGAATTTACACTAAATAACTTAATTAGTGAACTTGACGTAATAGCTGATTGGGGCAATAAATTATCTCTAGGAGAACAACAAAAAATCGCATTTTGTCGCATTCTTATCAATAAACCAGATATAATATACCTTGATGAGGCAACTTCTGCTGTTGATGAAGAAGCGGAAGGGTTATTATATAAAACAATTATAGACAAACTTCCTAGTAGTGCTCTTATTAGTGTTGGGCACAGAAGCACTATTAAGAAATGGCACAATAAACAACTAAATTTTAGTATTATAAAGTGATATGAATAAAATACAGCAATTAATGCATGATGATATGCAAAAACTAGATACGGTAATTCGTAATGACCTTAGCTCTAATGTAGTACTTATAAACCAAATTGGAGAGTATATAGTATCGGCTGGTGGTAAGCGTATTAGACCTTTATTGACAATTCTTTGCGGTAGAATTGCTGGGATAAAGGATAATAACTTAATCCACCAAATGGCAGCTATGATTGAGTATATTCATACGGCCACCTTACTTCATGATGATGTGGTTGATGAATCAGGTCTACGTCGTGGTCGCAAAACCTCCAATGCTGTTTTTGGGAATGCGGCTAGTGTATTAGTTGGTGATTTTATTTATACTAGAGCTTTTCAAATGATGGTAAAGAGTGACTCAATACGAGTACTTGATGTGATGGCAAAAAGTACTAATCAAATCTCAGAAGGTGAGGTATTACAGCTATTAAATATAGGACGAAGTGATCTAACTGAAAAAGAATACTTTGAAGTCATTAAATACAAAACAGCGATATTATTTGAAGCATCAGCTCGAGTAGCGGCAATTATCGCTAATACAAGCAGTAAAGAAGAAGAAGCATTAGCAAACTATGCTATTAATATCGGTACGGCATTTCAAATTGTTGATGACATTCTTGATTATACTGGTGATAGTAATAGTATGGGCAAAAATGTTGGAGATGATTTACTTGAAGGTAAAGTAACACTACCACTTATTTACCTACTAAAAAACGGTAGCGCTTTAGAACAACAAAAAATCAAAGATGCTATTGATAAACCAAATACGGCAGAGGTTGATTTTATTATTTCCGCTATTAAAAACAGTGGAGCCATTGAATATTGCTCAAATTTAGCACAGCAGTATGTTGACTCAGCGATATCTGAACTCACAATCTTCCCAGATTCAGAATACAAAGATGCCATGATAGAACTCTCTCATAGTGCAGTTGAACGCATTACGTAACCACACTCTGCCCATCATCCCATCAAAGGATGGGATCCATGCACTTGCGCTAGAATTATTAGGGCATGGATTCCAAACTCGTATCGAAACAGCATCTTGTTTATGTTTGGAATGACAAGGTATAGTCATCCCAGCACAGGATGGGATCCATGCACTTGCGCTATATTAATTTAAACTCTAGCGTTTTTGTTTCAGAAAATCTCTTAGTGGAAGAGAATATAAATCATTATCTATCGGGCCTATTGCCTCAGTGTGTTTATTTATATTAATATTATTTAATACCTTATATTGGCTTTCTAGAGCGCCAGTTTTTGGTTCATGCGCCCCAAAAATCACTCGCCTGATTCTACTATTAATTATCGCACCACTACACATAAGACATGGCTCTATAGTCACATATAAGTCACAATCATCTAGACGATAGTTGCCTAAATACTCACTTGCATCACGAATAGCAACAATCTCTGCATGAGCAGTTATATCATTACTAGCTATAGTTTGATTATTTCCCCGACCTATAACTTCACCATTTTTAACAACAATAGCTCCAATTGGAATTTCATTATCTGACTCTTTCGCAATTGCCAAAGCTTGGTGCATGAATTTCTCAATTA
Source organism: Neisseriaceae bacterium (assembly GCA_947446595.1). Lineage (GTDB taxonomy): Bacteria > Pseudomonadota > Gammaproteobacteria > Burkholderiales > UBA11063 > Aquella. The sequence goes on from CANFGS010000016.1 coordinate 44,488, forward strand.
CCTCTTTTAAAAGTGGTGCAAAATGTCGCGGTAGTGATTTATAGGTTTGCTTCAAATTTGACTTAACTTCAGGATCTAAGGTATTAAGAGATTGATTGTGGTTTAGACAGTATAGATCAAATAATACTTTAAAATCCGTACTTGGATAAATATCCCTTAACCACTGGAATACTAAATAATAATCATATTTCTGTAGCTCTTCAAGAGAGTAAATCCCAAGAGATTTAAGTTTACTTTGTAGATATAACGGTAACATGATTTAACTACTTAGGGCATGGATCCCAGCCTGCGCTGGGATGACGGAATTGAATGCTGGGATGACGGGCAAGGACGCTTCGATGACACTTAACTTGATTGATGGTCATTTTTTACTTTCACATAATGCTTCGCAGAATACTCGATGTGAGCAATCTCATCCGTTGTTAAAGGACGAACTTTCTTTAAGGGATTACCAAAGTATAAATACCCAGACTCTAAGGTCTTATTGGGAGATACAAGACTACCAGCCCCAATCAAAACATTTGATTCTATTACTGCATTATCAAGTATCGTTGTACCCATACCAACTAAAACATTATTTTTTATAGTACAAGCATGTAAGCAACAATTATGCCCAACTGTTACATTATCCCCTATTGTCAACGGAAAATCATCCCACTTACCTGGGTTATAATGAGTAACATGTAGCATAGTCAAATCTTGAATGTTGGTATTTTCTCCAATAATAATATCACTTACATCTCCTCGTGCTACAGCATTACACCAGATAGACGAATTTTTACCAATAGAAACCCTTCCAATGACAACTGCACTAGCATCAATATATGCTGTTTTATCAATTTTTGGACTGATACCATTAAAGTTACGAATAGTCATATACTTACCATTTACAAACAAATATTAGCACAATTGTACCATAAAAAATAGCACCCCTTGTAAAAGCTAGAATACATACTGGAAAATCTTGATAAAATAACTATTAATTATTTTAGGAGATTTTTTATGTATAGAATTACAGGTCAACCAATTAATTTAAGATATATTGCAACATCAATAAAGCAAGACATTCAATTATCGGAGC